>JAHDEO010000201.1 GCA_020628725.1 Saprospiraceae bacterium | reverse complement strand
TAAAATCCGCCGTCCATATCGCCTCCGCCTTGATAGCCGCCGCCACCGCCGCGTCCCCAGCGTTTCTTTTTCTGATTGATGCGGTAACTAAGTGTAACACTTGTCGAACGTGCTCTCCACTGGAATTCGCCTTCCTGATAAAAGTCGTCGATGATAGTTTCGTAACGTCTTTTTCTTGAATTGAAGAGGTCGCGTACCGAGACGGTGACGGTCATATTTTTGGCTTTGAGGAAATCTTTGCTCCATCCCAAATCAAGACTGGCGATAGATTTGGTTCTACCTTGTATGGTGACGCGCGGTGCGCGATAATTGAATCGGGCTTGTAAGTCAGAATCCCAAAATTTGAACCTTGCCGTGTTGCGTAATGTCCACGTAAGCGTCTCTGCATTAAGATTTTCTTCGTTGGCTTCGCCCGGACGAATCACACCTTGCGTGACGGAGCGAAAGAAATTGAGGTCGGTATTGAGATTGAGCCATTCCAATCCTTTGTAGGAAAGTGTAACTTCTAAGCCCATTTCATCTTGTGTCGCAAGGTTGGCAGAGGTAAAACGGGTGACAGGCGGCGCATTTTCATCACCCAATGAAATCACCTCTCGGATGCGGGTAATAGCATCTTCTGTATGCCGATAAAAAATACCGGATGAGAGGGTGGCTTTTTCCCAAATTTTGAGATGACTCACTTCGTAGGCATCTGTAAATTCGGGGTCAAGGTCGGGATTACCTTCAAACAGGTTTCGATTATCACTGAAAGTAAAAAACGGATTCAAATCCCAAAAACGCGGACGTCGTACCCGTCGGCTATAACTCGTTTGAATGGCATTTCCCTCACCAATTTCGTAACTCAAAAAGAGGGAAGGAAACAAGTTGGTATAATTACGCAGATTCACGTAATTATCGCGTACCAATTCTGTTTTTATGATAGAATGTTCGAGGCGCAAACCGGCTAAAAAGCTAAACGCACCATATTTGTTGCCATATTGACCGTAAGCTGCATGAATATCTTCATCGTAGCGAAAACCATTGTCAAAAACAAAGCTCTGATTGGGAATAATGTTGCTGATTTCGGAGGTCCATTCTCCATTGCGAAATTCTCTAACGGTATAGTCATTATCAATATCGCGCAGCGAACTATTCAAACCAAATTCAATTTTATGGTCTTTGTTAAAGGCATGATTATAATCGGCTCTAAATTGCCAGCGTCGCTGTCCTTCCGAATTGGCAGAAGCCTGTTGAGGTACAATCTGAGCAGAATCCGTAAAAACCAAGGTATTTTGTTGAAGGTCAGAGCTTTCTTTTTCCAAGTCATCCTGATAATCTGCCGAAATATTGAGCGTGTGGAAGCGATTGGAAAATTCCTTGCGATAATTCAGACTGTATTGCAGACCGCTTTCCTCTTCAATTTCATTATCTGTGCGAATGCTTTGAGTCACAAGGTTCGTTCTGCTATCTTGATAGTCCGTGTAAGTCAATTCGTAAGTATTTCTTTCATCAGAAATACGATACATCAATGAGCCTGTGAAAACATCTTTATCCGTCAAATAATAATCAATTCCACCACGAATATTGTTGCGAAGTCCGCCACGATTCATATCGCGTGTTTGTTCGGAAATAAAAAGCCCCGAAGGACGAGTAGCTTCCTGATATTGGTATCCGCTGCCCGGTCCGGTGCGGTAATTTAAACCATAATTCAAAAACCAATTGATTTTTCCTTTGCGATAATTGAGGTTTGCGCCCAGCCCTGCCTGTGCAGGGTAGCCGCCCGTGACGTCAAATGAGCCATTGAAACCACTGCGTTTATCTTTTTTAAGAATGATATTGATAATGCCGCTGGTGCCTTCCGCTTCGTATCGCGCCGAGGGATTGGTGATGATTTCAATCTGGTCAATCATGTTGGCAGGAATTTGTTTGAGGTTGTCGGAAGCTGCCATGCCGGAGGGTTTGCCGTCTACAAGTACACGCACCCCCGCATTGCCGCGCAAGCTGACCTGCCCCTCCACATCTACGGAGACGGATGGCACATTATCCAGAATATTCTCAGCAGTACCGCCTTGGTTGGCGAGGTCTTTACCGACATTAAATACGCGCTTATCAAGTGAAAATTGCGTCTCGGATTTTTCTGCGCGTACTTCTACTTCTGACAGGTCAACGCCGCTGTCGCCCAAACGAATATCGCCGAGGTTAACGGTGCGGTCTCCGGCTTTCATCTTTTCACGGTCGATGGGTAGCGGGTCGATGACCATTTTTTCATAACCCAAAAATTCGACCACTGCATACAAGCGTCCGGGACGTGATTTGATGGTAAATGAACCATCTGCCACCGTCAATCCACCTGCCACAACGCTCGAATCGCGTTTGCTGAATATGGCTACATTCGCAAATTCGAGGGGCGTACCCGTCGCTGCGTCAAAGACTTTTCCTTTGATATCCAATTGGGGAGGTCCGTCTCCGCCCCAGTTTCCGCGCGCTCCCGGAGGTGGTCCGTCGGGGCGTTGAGCGTATATTTGAAGGGTGATTGTCAGGGTCAATAGGGTAAGTACCAAACGTGTCATGTATCTTTCTTTTATGGTGCAAAGGTAGTCAAATCCCAATTGACAAATTCCAAATTCCAATTGAAATGCAATTTTACTGCTTTTGCACCGGAGATTTCATTTTGAAGATGTTTAGACGTTTGAAAATGAGAAAGGTTTAATTCACGTAGCGGAAACTTGAATTGCTAAACAGGCTGGACAGAAACTCTGTAATGACTGCTTTAGCTGTCAAGTGATTAAAAAAAATCGTAAATTGTTGTTTTTAAGTTAATTAAAAATCAATAAAACAATTCACTTGACAGCTAAAGCAGTCATTACGGTATTCGCGGTCAGCCTGTAAAGCAGCCGATACAGAAATAAAAAGTCCCGAACATCTTTCGACATTCGGGACTGATGGTGGGTGCTTGTTATACCATTTTCAATAGTATTTTATTGTATTTTCACTAATTTCTTGAAGCCGGTTGTCCACTTATCGCTGGCTAAATTTACGAAGTAAATACCTGCGCCGAGTCCATCCAAATTAAAATTGATGATGCTCTCGCCTTGGTTCAAATTAGTTGGAATAGTACTGACTGTTCTGCCGTTTATATCTTGGATTTGAATCACCGCATTAACTGATTCGATAACATGTAATTTGATGGATACTACATCGTTATTGCGTACCGGATTTGGATAAAGTTCCGAAATTGTATTGGGAGTGATGTCGCCAAAACAATCCGTCTGTACCGTATTATCCATCAAGAAAGATTCTGATGTACCATCAAGGTCATACGCTGTCAAGCGGTAATAATTCACCGAATTAATATCTGTATCAGTCAATGTATAATTTTGAGTACTGAGCGTACTACCTGCCGCGTCTACTCTACCAACGAACTCGAAATCAATCCCGTTGGCACTGCTTTCGAGGATGTAATAATCTGTGTTAGCTTCTGTTTCGGTCGTCCAATTTACTTCGATGCCATCGCAGTGGTCGTTTGGATTGACCATTGTAGCATAAAAATCAGCCAAGCGAATCGGCAATAAACAAATCTGCTCGTTGATGTCAACTACCGCCTCATCCACTACCTCCGGGCAAGCAAAACTACCTAATGACAGCGTGACCGTTCCGGCAGCAATATCTGCAATCGAAGGCGTGTATACCGCAGTAAGTGCATTAGCATCATCAAATGTACCTGTGCCACTTGTTGTCCACTCTATCACATTTACACCAAGTACTACACCATCCACCGGAATAATAACTACATCATTCACTTCATCGCATACCGCTTCGGGTGTACCCGCTTCTACGGTTGCTCCGGCAGGTGAAGGTACCACTACCTCATCTTCGATATTCGTTTCGAGACCATTCCACCACATATTGAGTGTTCTGTTATTAGAATTACCATAAATATCACAAGCTACGGTAGGAGAAGATATACAACCCGGATCGGCAATTTCCGTTACCGGATTAGCAGGATTGTCTTGAGGGATTTGGCTATTATCCCAGTACAAACCGATGTATCCCGGCGTACCCGGACGCACGAGACGCGCCTTCATTCCCGTCACACCTTCGATGTCATACATCGGGAAGTGAACCGTACTTGCTCCGGCAAATAACTCCACGAAAAATGTCGTTCCGGCAGGTACTACATTTCCCATGCCATCACGCCCATCCCACGCAATACTGTTTGCTCCTGCATTGATGACTGTGGCGGCAAAAGGAACATCTTCCGCGCCATTATTATCGTATGGCGGAAAGTCCAAAATGAGGTCACCCACTGCTTGTACATTTGTCACAAAACTGATAAATGAATTACCATCATCACACAAATCAACAGAAATAACATCCACTTCAATCTCCTGAACGCCACTTGGAAATTCAACGATGTCCGGCTCGTTTACAAAGATTTTGTATTCGCTCAAAGGACCAAAATCCGCATCTGCATCGCCGTCGTAAGATTGGCGGGCTGTAGTTGCATCTCCGGCTGCGTAGGCTGCGCCATCTATACCGTAGCGGTTACAAGCAATGAGCCAGTCGCCACCCCAACCCGGATCGTTTTCATCACCGATTTCGATGGCTGTTACGACTTGCTCCGGTTCGGTATAGACGTAAAATGTAGAAGCCAAAAAATCTCCCGGATCATCCTGTGCCCCCGGTCCCGAACGTAAGCCCCACTGCTCTGACCAGAGGCGTCCGTTGATGACATCAGTTGTCGTATTGTTCACTACGCTGATGTCCCAATATGGCACACGCGCACTCACGGTTGGTATGCCGAATCCGGCATCGTCCGTAAATTCGATATACCAATCGCCGTTTTCGTTGGGTATGAAGGTTTCGGAGTCGTAGCTACCTGAAGTCGGTGCGGCTGCTCCGGCTTGAGTGACGCCGTTGGGTCCGGCACTGTTTTCGGCGGCACTTGTGATGGCTACGGGTAGCGTGGCAGGTGTTCCGCCGGCGACAAATCCCGTTCCGTCGTAGGTGTATTGTACGCCACTTGGACTCACAAGACGGCTATACCACGCGCCGCCTACTTCGGTTTGTCCGAGTGCTACATAAATTTCTTCTGTCGTAAAATCGCCTATGCGGATATGCAATCGGCGTTCTTCGGTAAGTCCGGGATAAGCAAATTGTGCTTTGTCGTTGATAGACATTCCCGCTTCGCAAGTTGGGCAAGTGATTAATTGGAGTGTTCCTTCGGCAAAACTATACACAGAGATTGCCATAATGACCAAGGTTAGGTAAAATCCTTTCATGGTGCTGATACAAGGTTTAAATAAGTGCAGGCACAAACTCAAGCATCTCTTGAGAATAGAATTTAAATCCTATTCCTAAGTGAGTTTAATAATCAGTTTGTTTTCAGTAAATTGTACAACCCGAAAATATTGCTTGGTTTCACCAAGCACTTAAATAACATATTTTGTCATGTTCTGAGGAAATTGAAAATATTTTATTTCATTTAAATTTATACAAATAAAATAATTTCATAAAAATAAACATCCGTCTCCCAATATCTTCAATTTAGCATTTGACAAATACGTTAAGGTGAATGAATAAAAATAGCTCTGAGCAACATTCAGACAAGTACGCTAACGCACTCATTATCAATGTTACGAAAAGTGCAATCGTAGTGTTGTAATGATTTTTGTGTATGGACGAGACATTTTTAATGACGGGAGGTTTGTGGAAATAGTTGCAAAGGAAATTTCACACTTTCTATAAATTAACATTATTACAATTTAAATAAAAACATTATTTATCAAGTGAATAATTAATTGAAATAACTAATTTAACGGTAGGTATTTTTACGGCTATTCATTCGCATAAAAAACGTATTTTAAATTATAATTAACTGACAATTAATTAATTAAAAATATTCAACAAAATACGATTTATTTTATTAGGAGCATTTTGTCTTTTAAAAATTACATATTCATTTTACTTTCATTAAAAAGCAATTTTACACTTTTTTTATGATTATTAAATGATGTATTTTTTTTCGTTTTTATAAAAAAATAAACTCGTGGCAACCACCTTTTTTTAATCAAGTTTCATAAAGTTGGTTGCTACGAGTCCAAATAATTTACAGGTTAAATTACTGTAATCTATAATGTTATTCTATCATCATGACCACTACCAATTATAAACTGCACCCGCCGAAACGGTCAAAACATTCAGCCAATTTCTTACGTATCCATCGCCGGGTTCACCATTTTCTACGTCACCTGTACCGACACCGCCACCGCCTAAGTAACGAAGATTGAAAAAGACATTAATCGGGTCATTTATCTTCAAGCCCGTGCGGAAACTCGCATCCAAAATAGCTCCTATCACATCGTTGTCGCTACCATTGATATAGCTAATTGGTGCATAAAATCCATCCGCTTCAATTTCTGTGTACAACCACTCGCTGTGTTGCGTTCTAAAGCGAGCTTTCATTATCGGCACTACACCCAAATCGCGGTTGGTACGAAATAGGCTTCCGTCTTTGGATTCAAAATTTATCGTCGCATTTCTAACCTGAATACTCGCCCCTATCCCAAATGAATATTTATCATTATTGGGCATCAATTCACGGAGATAGCTGATTCGATAAAAAGGGAAATTGTATAATAAATTGACACCTGTATCGGCAGGAAATGTGAGCTCATCCACCACCAAATCTTCTGCCAACAAAATCTCTGATTCGAGGCGCAAAGGTTGATACAAAAGAAATAAAGTATTTCGATTTTTAAAATCTATCTCTAATGAAAGTCTGGCAGCCGGAAACAGAACATCCTGTCCGCCGTATTTCACGTAGTCAAAGTAAGTACCGCTATTACTAAACTGAATTTTGTGGCTCAATACGCCAACAAAACCCAATTCTGATACCGAACGGAATTCAAAATTTCTCTGAGCGAATGAAGAGGTTGTGATAAAAAGTAAAATTAAAAGTGTACTGAAACGTTTTAAACTCATTATGTCTAAAATCTTTTGTTTGTGAATGAGGCTATTAGTCCGTAGTCGGTGGTCGATAGTCCATAGTTCTTATCAATTACGTGATTTCAAATATTATAAACTATTAACAATTAGGCAAAAACAGACAGATAGCCACAAATGATTGTAAAAAGGTCATACAACCACATTCGATGGATTTTGTTTAGAAAATTGCGAAAAAATTATCGGGTTACGGGTTGCGAGTTACGGGTTACGGGTTGCGAGTTTTCAAATACTGAAAAATCAATATAAACTATGCGTTCATTCAAATTATTTCTTTTGTTTTTTGTGATAATGGGATGTCAGGAATCGTCTGAGAAAAAGAAGGCAGATACATCCGAAAAGGAAATGGTAAGCTCAATTGAAAAAAGAGTGGTGAATTCATCCTGTGAATGCGCGACCATAGAATCAAGTTTTCCTTACATTTACATTGGTATCTCGGTTCCATTTCGAATTATTTCTAATTGTCCTGAAAACACAAAATTCGATATTATTCCTTCCAATAATTTAGAAGTCAATTTTGATTCAGATACAAGTTTTACAGTAAAATCCCTTTCTTCACCGAGAAATGTAAAACTTGAGTTGGTTATAAAAAACGACGATGAGATAAAAGTATTGGATGAACGCCAATTTAAAACGAAGCGAATTCCGGGTAAAACACCCATTTTCGCAAAGCTTGGAAAATCAAAAATCTCTTTGGGTGAATTGAAAGCCCGGATAGACACGGGTATTAACGTAGAGTCTATAAATCATGACATTAGCACGAGATTTACCATCATCAACTATAATATTACGATAGCAAAGGAAAACCAACAATTCCTGAGATGCCATAATGAAGGAGATAAATTTGAGGAACATTGTCAGAAAATTCTACAACAAGCTGAATCCGGTGACATATTGATTTTCGATGATATTTTCATAAGAAATTTTACACAAGATAAAGAAAAGATACATCCTATTGTCTTAACAATAAAATGAATCTGAAACATGAATCCATTCAAATTAATTCCTATCCTTTTCCTATTAAGTGCTTGTCAAAATTCACCTGAGCAAAAAATAGAAGATAAGTTTTGTGAATGTGCGATTATACAGCCGAGTAAGTTTCCATTTATTTATATCGGAGTAGGCAATCCATTTCATATTAATTCTAATTGTTCGGAAAATACCGTTTTTAATGTTCACTCTGATAATGCTGAGATTACTTTCGTTTCTAAAAAACATTTTCTTGTAAAAGCCCAAAAGCCCGGAGGTGTTAGCCTGAAATTAACCATAGAACAAAATGGTGAAACAAAAATCTTGGATGAGCAAAGTTTCAGTAAAAAGTATCTTCCGCCTACAGTTCCCGTATTAACGAGGTATGGAGCAACACAAATTAGTGTAAATGAATTGAAGGCTTACGTAAATTTAGGGCTTCGGGCAGAATTAATGAATAGCGATTTTGATATAAAATTTCCGATTATTCGTTTTAATATTACGCTCGTAAAAGAAGGTAAGGAATTTCTTTTCTGCCAAAATAAAGGTGCTATGTTTGATGTGGCTTGTCAGAGGGTACTCCGCTATGCCGAAGCTGATGATATTATAATCTTTGATGAAATTTTTGTCAAAAATATTGGAGGTAGAGAAGAGCAAATTCCATCGCTCACATTAAGAGTAAAATAAATGAAAATAGCCATTATAGGCGGCGGCGCAGCCGGTTTTTTTGCAGCCATATCAGCGAAAACGCATCATGCGGCGGCGCAAGTCATTCTTTTTGAAAAGTCCAATAAATTGCTTGCGAAAGTCCGCATATCGGGCGGTGGCAGGTGCAATGTGACGACAGGCTGCACCGCCGCGAAGCAACTTATGGAAGCCTATCCGCGAGGCGGCAGGGCTTTGAAAAAAGCCTTTAAAGTTTTTCATCCGAAAGATACAATGGCGTGGTTTGAGTCGCGCGGGGCGGCACTCAAAACGGAGGCAGACGGACGGGTTTTCCCGGTGTCAGATAATTCGCAGACTATCATTGATTGCCTGATGAAAGCAACGCAAAAGCTTGGCATACAAATCGAAATCAGCAAGGGCATAAAAGCTATTTATCCAACTACAGGCGATAGACTTCGCCTTGAATTTTCAGATAAAAATACTGAACCACAGACCTTTGATAAAGTTATCGTAGCCACAGGCGGTTCGCCGAAAAGACGCGGTTTGGAATGGCTTGAAGAACTTGGTCACCGGATAGTTGAACCCGTGCCGTCTTTGTTTACGTTTAATATGCCTTCGGAGTCTGTGACCAAATTGATGGGCGTAGTTGCAGAACACGCGCTCGTGAGTATACAAGGTACAAAACTCAAAGCCGAAGGTCCGGTTTTAGTGACGCATTGGGGAATGAGTGGTCCGGCAATTTTGAAATTATCGTCATTGGGTGCGCGAATTTTGAGTGAACATAATTATGAATTTAAAGCGCAAATTAATTGGGTGAATACCCCGAATCAGGATGATATTATTACCATTTTAAAAGATATTGCGGAGGAACATCCGCAGAAAATGTTGTCAAGTGTCAAGCCTTTTTCTATACCGCAACGCCTGTGGCTTTACCTCCTCGAACGCAGCGAAATCCCAAGTGATAAACGCTGGAATGAACTCGGCAAAAAAGCCCGCAACAAACTCACCACGACACTCGCCAATGATGTTTATCATGTAAAAGGTAAGACCACATTCAAAGAAGAATTTGTGACTTGTGGCGGTGTGAGTCTTGACAGTATTGATATGAAAACGATGCAAAGCCGCACTTGCCCCAACCTTTATTTTGCAGGAGAAGTGATGGACATCGACGGCATTACAGGTGGTTTCAATTTTCAAGCGGCATGGACGACGGGATTTATCGCAGGAAAACTTGGATGATTTTTGATTCCGCAATTTTTGTTTTTTGATTGAGATAATTTTTCTATGCGAAATTATTTTTCATTTACAATAAATTAGTAATCAGAAAACTACGTATTAAAACAGCATTTTTCGCGCAGCGAAATCAAAAATCAAAAATCAAAAATAGCTGAATCTCAGAGGTTTTTTGTTACCTTTGTGGAACTTTCTTGTCAAATAGGTTGTTGTTCACATTGTACTATTCAATTATTTCAATAGTCTTTCCTTTCAAGAGCATTTTTACTCATCTTCTGATGTTACACGCCCCGTAAAACATTGTTTAGATACGCGTATCGACGCAGAATGTGTTAATATCAGTTCATCTTTTAAATCAAATTTATGGCAAAATCACAACAGTCGTTTAATAAAAAAGAAATGGAAAAAAAACGCCGCAAAAAGAAACAAGAAAAGTTCGAACGCCGCCAAATGCGTAAGCTCGAAAAAGCAGAACGAGGTAAAAAATCCTTTGAAGAACAGCTCGCCTACGTAGATGAAAACGGTAATTTGAGTTCCACTCCACCTGATCCGTCAAAGAAAAGAGAAATCAAGGTTGAAGATATTCAACTTGGTGCTTCCTCACGTTACGATGTACCTATCAATGAAGAACGACGCGGTAAGGTGAAGTTTTTCAACGAAGAAAAAGGTTACGGCTTTATCATTGACAGCGAATCAAGAGAAAGTATATTCGTTCACGCCAATAATATAGAAGGTGGTGTACTCAAGCAAAATGATAAAGTGAGTTTTGAGATAGAAATGGGTGCAAAGGGATTGAGTGCTATCAAAGTTGGTCTGGTGGGAGCATAATTGTTTCATGGGTCCATGAAACAATGCAGCAATATGTTCAAAAAATTACACCTTCCTGACAGAAAAAACGCAAGTTGCCCGTAAAACTGACTTATACAAGACGAAACAGACTTTGATTTTTTGAGAAAATTTGAGAAGTTTGCATCTCTTTATGTCTACACACACGATGGCACATATCAAACACACACGTATCCAAAGATTTGCTATATCAGCGAGTCTGGTGTTCATCTTGTTGATTTCTCTCTCTGTGAAAAAGGCGGTTTATACGCCGCCGCGCCCGATTACAGCAGGCTTCGAGCCTGTGGTCGTGCAAGAGGAAGAAGTCATCGATGAATCACTGGTAAAGAAAATTGAACGTTATTTTCAACGCCGACACGACAGACGCGTCTTTAATGGTGCTGTGTTGTTTGCCGAGCAAGGCAAAATCGTGTACAAAGGCGCGTTTGGCTATGGCGATATTCGCGGTAAACGTGATAAACTGACCACTCAGACGCCCTTTCAGCTTGCCTCTGTGACCAAGCCGATGACTTCTACGGCGGTGTTGATGTTGCAAGATTGGGGCTACCTCTCTGTTAAAGATTCCATCCAAAAATTTATTCCAAAATTTCCTTATAGCGGCGTAACGATTGAACATTTACTGATTCAAAAATCGGGCTTGCCGGAATACCTTTATTTTAGTGATACGCACTGGGAAGATTGGAGCAAAACCATCACCAATGATGATGTGCTTTGCTTGATGGAAGTACACGAACCCAATCGTTATTATCGTCCCAATTATCGCTATAACTACGTGAATACCAACTATATGTTGCTCGCTTCTATCATCGAACGCGCAAGCGGTGAGACGTATAGCGACTTCATGAAAAAGTACATTTTCGAGCCGCTTGGAATGCACGATGCTTTTGTGTATCAGAAAGATGCAGAATCACTTCCCACTACGCTCGGACACGACAAACGCCGCCGAAAAATTTCTGATTCGCACTATAATGGTGTAGTTGGTGACAAAGGTATCTACGCCAGCGTAGAAGACCTTTTCCGCTTCGACCAATCATTTTACGATAATGCGCTACTCTGCCCGGAAACGGCAGAACTTGCCTTCACTCCCGCACACCGACGCCTCTACGCACATGATAATTACGGCATGGGCTGGCGCATCAATACACAACGCGACGGCAACCGAATTGTCCATCATACAGGTTGGTGGAAAGGCTACACATCGTATTTTATCCGTATGCCTTATTCGGAGAAAACGGTGATTGTATTGACCAATTGTTTACGCGGTGGCTTCCTGAGTACGAGGGAGTTGCGGGGTTTGTTGAACGAATAAAATATCACAAATCACAAAAGCCGAGGGTTTAAACCCTCGGCTTT
>JAHDEO010000200.1 GCA_020628725.1 Saprospiraceae bacterium | reverse complement strand
TTGAATGGAATTGTAATACGATTCTTTTGCTTTTTCCGGCTGATTTTGATTAGAATAAATAATGGAATTACGCGCCATGTTTTTGGATTGCAACAGGCTGTCAGACCGATATTGCGGCGTTTGTTCAATGAAATTATTTTGCAACATGCCTTCATCAAAATCCAGTGTAGCAATTGCCACATCTGCCAGTCCTTCGCGACAACGCACTGCCGTTTCATCGCTCGTTCCGTAATCCACACATTTTTGAAAATAAGTCTTCGCCTCATCTGGATGATTTAATTCAAGATGAATATTGCCCAGCGCAAGTAATTGGCGAGTCACTACATCATAATTCGTATTGTCTTTAGAAATCTTTTTGCTGTTATAGTTGTAGCTGTTTTTAGAGATATTATAAGCACTTTCGTAGCGTTGCAGAGCCAGTTCTTTTTGCCCGATTTGCTCATAAATCTCCCCTAACAAAAAATAGGCTTCTGATTCAAAACCTGTTTTTTTGCGTCGCTTTGCCTGTCCGAATACACCTTCCAATATTTCTATTGCCTTCGTTGGGTTGGTGGCTTTTAAGGTTCTGGCTTCTTCCAGTTTTTCTTCCATACTCGCGGGTTGCAAAGAAAATTTCTTCTGCTGGGCTTTTGCACCCAAGCAGCAGATAAAGAAGATGCCAATTAAATATATTTTTATTCGCATGAATTTTCTTGTCGTGTTGAGGAGTTGTTGAGTTGACGTGTTGACGAATTGGTCATGCCTGAAATTAGTTAACAAAATTAATGAGTCAATAGGAATAAACATCGTCAACTCAACAACTCATCAATTCGTCAACTCAATACACTTCTCTACAAATATACAATACTTTTTCTTAGCGTGTTTTTATTAAAAAGTGCCAAAATGACCCGTTTACAAAGCGAAAAGGACGGTTCACGAAGTCAGTGGTCGGCTTGCCAAAGTATGTGTTTTTTCTTCAGTTTCTTTCCTGCAAATTTGCTGGCAATAAACGTCCTGTATCACCCTGATGCATCACAAAAACTTTATAAATATTATGATAACTGAAAACAAAAAAATCAATCTGCTTGCAAAGCTAATCGTCATTTTACTGGCTTGTTTTATCACACTTTATGTGGATGCCGCACCACTCACATTCGATTCCGAAATTTCTGAAGTAACGGTATATCGTTCCGGCGTAAGGATTACCCGTGATGCCCAAATAAACATTCCTGCCGGACAGTCGGAGGTGCTTTTTTCCAATCTTGCTACGCAAATCAATACACATAGTCTTCAGGTGCAAGTGCCGGAAGGTGTTGAGTTGGTTCTTGCTCAATACAAAACCAATTTTTTGAAAAACGCCGAATTGCCTGAAAAAATAAAAAACATTAATTCGGAAATAGCCACGCTACAAGAAGAACTGGATTGGAATAATAAGCAAGTACAAGTCTATACCAAAGAAGAGCAATTGCTGGTTCACAAACAAGTGGAATTGAGTTCTTTTGAGAAAGGTTTATCTGTCGAAGATTTAAAAAAATATACCGATTTCTATCGTGAGCGTTCGTTGGACATTAGTAAAAAGCTATTCGATTTCACGAATAAAAATCAAGGACTCCAAGCTAAATTAACGGCTTTACGAAGTGAGCTTAAAGAAGTACAGGCACAAAAAAATCAAAAGACCGGAGAAGTCACCTTTGTCATTCAATCAGATATTCCACGACAATGTAAGCTTACTTTTTCTTTTATCTCCAATCAAGCGGGTTGGGAACCGATTTACGATTTGAAGGCAGTAGATACAGATACGCCAATGGAATTGAATCTCAAAGCCAACATCTATCAAAACACCGGACATGATTGGGAAAATGTCAAAATGTCCGTTTCTACGGGCAATCCGTTGGCGAGTAATGATCGTCCTATTTTGTCGCCACAATACATAACTTTTGGTTCAGTACACAAATTTCGTGGGCAGACCAACTCCGGTGCTAGCAACATCTATTACAATACGATGAATCAAATGAATGATAGTGCTGAATTAAAAAACGGTGAATACAAAGAAAGCACACAACCCGCCCAAATATCCGAGACAGAAATCACACGCGAATACATCATTGATAGAAGACAATCCATTCCAAGTTCGGGCTTAAAGCGACTGGTACAATTGCAGCAATACGACATCGAAGCCGAGTACAAATACCATGCTGTACCCAAGTTGGACGGTGGTGTGTTTCTGTTGGCACAAGTCCCAAATTGGGGCAAATACAACCTCCTTCCCGGAACGGCAAATATCTTTTTCCAAAACACCTATATCGGTCAATCTCAAATTAATAGCAACGTAAGCTCTAAAGATATTTTGCTCTCGCTCGGCAGAGATGAATCCATTAAAATCGAACGCGAACGCACGAATTACATGGAAGAAACCACTTTCCTCGGCGGCAATGAAATCAAAAATATAGAATACACTATCACTGTAAAAAACACGAAAAGCAAAAACGTCTATATCGAAGTTTTAGACCAGATTCCAATTGCCCAACATGAGGATATTAAAATCGAATTAGAGCAATCAAGCAAGGCAAAATTCGATGAGAAAACAGGCGGCTTGAAGTGGAATGTGGAGCTTTCTCCGGGCGCAAGTAAGGAGTTGGTTTTCAAGTATTCGCAAAAATCTCCTCGTAATAAACCACTTGCAATTAAGTAATGTAAAAGATGTCAGAAGTCAGAACGCTTTGCTGTCAGAAGTCAGATAAATGTGATAAGACAACACTCAAAAATTTCCTTTTTACTCAAATGCTTATCTGACGTCTGACCTCTGACAATGAAATGTTCTGACCTCTAAAATAAAATTAAAACTATGCAAAAATTAAAAATCGCTATCGGAATGCTCTTCGTATTATCGACTTTGAGCATGACTGTCAACACCAATTCAGCCATTGATGTAAAGGCTGAAAACACAGCAAACACAGATGACGGCAACGCTGTCATCCAACTCGCTTTATTGCTTGATACCAGCGGCTCAATGAGTGGCTTAATTGAGCAAACAAAATCCCAACTGTGGAAAATCGCCAATGAATTATCCACATTTCAAAAGAACGGACAGACCCCACGTTTGCAAATTGCTTTGTACGAATACGGCGCAAGCGGACCAATGTATAACGGCTACATGAGACAAATTTCCGGCTTCACGACGGATATGGATAAAATTTCGGAAGAATTATTTGCCCTACACACTAGTGGAAGTCAGGAATATTGTGGAATGGTGATACAAAGATCGCTAGACGAACTGGAATGGACGAATAATACGGGCAATTTGCATGTCATTTATATTGCAGGGAATGAGTCTTTTGCACAAGGAAAAGTTAGCTACCAAAGCGCGACAGAAGCCGCGAGAGCAAAGGATGTGATTGTCAATACAATTTTCTGCGGCGCATCAGAGCAGGGAATTGCCTTGCAATGGAAAGACGGCGCAATATCGGCAGGTGGCAACTATGCAAGTATCGACCATAATCAAAAAACGGTGTATGTAGAAACGCCTTTTGACAAGCAAATTGCCGAATTGAATCAAAAGCTGAATACGACTTACATTTCCTACGGAAAAGAGGGCAAAAGATACATGGACAATCAAGTCGCGCAGGATAATAATGCCGCCAATTACAGCATCGCAAACATGGCGGAAAGAGCGAAATTTAAAACCTCTAAAAACTATTCCAGTGAAAAATGGGACTTGGTAGATGCGTACAGAAAAGACAAAAAAATCATTACAAAAGCCAAAGACTTACCGGAGGAATTGCAAGGCAAATCGGAACAGGAAATAGAAGCCGCGATACAACAAAAAGCAGAAGAAAGAAGCGACATACAACAGCAAATCCGGTTACTAAGTCAGCAAAGAACGGCTTACATTACACAAAAAAGCACAGAAAACGGCGAAGTATCCAGCCTTGAAAATTCCATTCTCGAATCGGTCAAAAAACAAGCGCAGCGCAAAGGCTTTGTCGTGCAAGGTACGGCTTCCACATTGGGCAAAGCAAATATAGATTACCCCGGTTTTGTACAATTATCCAATGACGTGCAGCAATACCGTCAGCAAAGATTGGTCAATCTGAAAGATTTTCTGAAAATGTCAGAAGAGCCGGGTACGATTATTCTGGATACCCGTTCAAAAGCGGCTTACGATGGCAAGCATCTCAAAGGAGCCGTTCACCTGAATCTTTCTGATTTTACAGAGGATAAATTAGCAAAAGTTATCCCCTCCAAAGACACCCGCATTTTGATTTATTGCAATAATAATATCGCAAACGATCCTATAAGTTTTGTAGGGAAAAGTATGCCGCTGGCTTTGAATATTCCGACCTTTGTCAACCTCTATGGTTATGGGTATAAAAACATTTATGAAATGGCAAATCTGGTGCCGGTCGAGCATCCTGATTTGGTATTTGAAGGGGCTTTGGTGGAGTAGTTTTTGAATGAGTATATGAGTAAATGAGTAAATGTTTTACCTGCCATTTACTCATTTACTCATTTTTACATCTCAACAAACAAATCATCCAACGTCAATATTTGGCCTATCAAATTAATACTAATGCCTCGAGTTATTTTTTTCGTCTTCCCTAACTCTCGTCCTCCGTTAAAATCTGCTATCACCGCGAATAAATCAAATCGAATATATCAGGAGTTTTTGTATTTTTACATCGACGCATATGTACGGCGTAACACAATATTTTACAAATACATAAACAAATGAAAATTTTAAAATACATCCTCTTCGCAATTCTCGGACTCGTTCTCCTTTTCTTTTTGATTGGTTTGATAAAACCTGTTACCAAATACGGTCATACCATTACAGTAGATAAGCCTATTGAAGAAGCATGGGCAATCACACAAGATGAATCTAAATACGATAAATGGCTCAAGGGTTTTAAAAGCATGGAATTGATTAGCGGAGAAAGAAATAAGGTGGGCAGCAAATACAAAGTCATCGTCAATCCGAGCGAGGGACAAGACGATTTTGAAATGATAGAAACGCTTGTTGCTATAAAAGAATTTGACCATGTAGAAATGCACTTTGACAGCGAACCAATGAAATTTGAGCAAATTATTTCTTTTAAAGAAAATAACGGTAAGACTACTGTGGCAACTGATTCAAAAGTATTTGGAAAGGGAATTATGATGCGCTCCTCGTTTGCGCTCATGGAGATGTTTACGGGGTCTTTTACAAAACAAGAAACCGAGAATATGGAGAACTTGAAAAAACTTATCAATGAGAATACGACGGATTATTTTCCGCCCCCTGTAGTTGAAGATGACAATAAAAAGTAAATATAAATACACATGAGAAATCGAAAAATCACATTAAGTGAAAAGGAAATACCCGAAAAATGGTACAACATCATCGCGGACATGCCCAATAAGCCGCTACCGCCTTTGCATCCGGGTACGAAAGAGCCGATTGGTCCTGATGCCCTCGCACCTCTCTTTCCAATGGAATTGATAAAACAGGAAGTCACTGCCGACAAATGGGTGGACATTCCCGACGAAGTCCGACATATCTATTCCATGTGGCGACCTACGCCCTTGTATCGCGCTTACGGACTTGAAAAAGCATTGGACACACCTGCAAAAATTTATTATAAATATGAAGGAGTCAGCCCTTCCGGTTCGCACAAACCCAATACCTCCGTGCCGCAAGCCTACTACAACAAACAAGAAGGCATCAAGCGCATCACCACCGAAACCGGCGCAGGACAATGGGGCAGCGCGCTCGCTTTTGCCTGCAATCATTTCGATTTGGAATGTGAAGTCTATATGGTCCGGCTCTCCTATCATCACAAACCCTATCGCAAAATCATGATGAACACATGGGGCGCGAAGGTCTTCCCCTCGCCCTCCGAAGCCACCGAAGCCGGAAGAAAAGTATTGGCAGCCGACCCCGACACGACGGGTTCTCTAGGTATTGCGATTTCCGAAGCCGTCGAACGAGCCGCCACCAATGACGATACCAAATACGCGCTGGGCAGCGTACTCAACCACGTCAAATTACACCAGACTATCGTAGGACAAGAAGCTGTCAAGCAAATGGAAAAAGCGGGTGATATGCCCGATATTGTCATCGCGCCATTTGGTGGCGGTTCCAATTTTGCGGGGCTTTCGTTTCCTTTCTTGCGCTTGAATTTTGAGGAAGGCAGAAATATTCGTTGCATAGCCAGCGAGCCGACTTCCTGCCCTAAATTGACCAGAGGCGTGTTTAGATATGATTTTGGTGATACGGTGGGTATGACTCCGCTACTGCCGATGTACACTTTGGGACACAACTTCGTACCTGCGCCTATACATGCGGGCGGTTTGAGGTATCACGGAGCCGGAGTCATTGTCAGTCAACTATTGAAAGATAAATTGATAGAAGCCGTCGCACACGACAATGTTGAGGTTTTTGAAGCAGGCGTTCTATTTGCGCGAACTGAAGGCATCATTCCTGCGCCCGAAGCTACGCATGGAATCGCCACCGCTATCGCAGAAGCCAATAAATGTAAAGAAGAAGGCGTTTCCAAGACGATACTATTCAATCTATGCGGTCATGGTAATTTCGATATGAAAGCTTATGAAGATTATTTTGCAGGAAATATCGTCAAACACGAATTGACCTCCGAGGAAATTCATGCCTCGCTTGCGGAGCTTGATACGCCCGTGATAGGTTGAGATTTCGATAATGAGAAAATCTTAGGAACGAGACATAAATAAGTTTGCCAACTTGGGTAGATTATTTTGTGCTTAGTTTTTATGTTGAAAAAAGGCGTTTATCTGGATAAATAACTGATTTCAACGTGAAAAATAAGTGCAAAAGAAACAGCCAAGTTGGTAAAGTTATTTTTGTGTCGTTCCTTAAACACCTTGCATATTGAAAGTGCGGGGTGTTTTTTTGTAGAACGAAGTAAAAACTGTCTGAAACTTACTTCTTGAACCACTACTTGCCCTGCCCGCCTCCTTGGATGACATTCCAAATTTGCCTCCCAAAGAAAAACAAAACAATCAGATAGATAATCGGAGGCACACCAGCCGTTGATAGAAACGCTATCACAATAAACATAATGATAAGCGGACCTACAATTGCCGCAGGATGTACTTGTGTATTGCGCTGCGTCTGTGGGCGTTGTTGTCGCTGCTGTTGTTGTGCCGCTTGGCGGCGTTGTATTTCGCGCTGAATTTGTTGTTCTTTGGTTAGTGGTTTTGGTTTTTGTCCCAGAGATTGTGGGGCTTTGGATTTGGGCGCAACTTTAACCTGTGGTTGGGCTTGTTTAGGTTTTACTTCAAACTCGGGCAATTCAAGAAGGTCGTCTATCTTGGGCTTAGGTTTCGATGTTTCTACTTTTGGCGGTTCGGGTACAGTAATATCGGTATCTGTATTGGGCACATCGGCAAGTGCTCCGGGGTCTATCTCTCCAATTGTAGGCAACTCCCAATCGACTTTCGGTATTTCAAAATCCAATGCATCGTCGCGCTCCATTTCAAGCACTTTGGGTGCATAGCTACGTTCCTGCGGGCGTGACTGGTCATATGGTGGATGCGGACGCCGACGCTTCGACTTATTATAAGGTCTATTTTTTCTGGATTCCGATTTATTATAACGTTTATTCATGTTAGTCCATAGTTGATAGCCCGTAGTCCATAGGCAGTCGCGAGTCACTTTCATCTTACTATCGACCATTGGCTATGGACTTTAATTACAGCAATTTACAAATAAAAAATCATATTTGTTACCTTTACGAATGAAATTCCAAGCACCAAATCCCAAATTCCAATTGAAACGAGTACTCTTATTATATTTTGTTGGAATTTGTCCACGATAACTAGCGGGATGGAATTTGGAATTTTACTACGTTATGAATCGTTTTTTTGCATTTTTAATACTCATAAATATAGCGGCTTGTGCGCCGCGTATTCATTATATTGATACCTCTGCTCAATATATCAAAGCAGATGAGGTCGCTGCCGATGAGGAAATCGCAGAGATGATTACGCCGTATAAAGAGCGTCTTGATGCCGAAATGAATACCGTAATTGGCAATACCGCACGAGAACTGGCAAAAGCAAAGCCCGAATCGCCACTTGGGAATTGGTTGGCAGATTTGATTCATAAAAAAAGTGAGGATTACTATGAGTCAAACATTGATTTTGCTTTAGTGAATTATGGTGGTATACGCATCCCCGTCTTGGCAGAAGGGGACGTGACGCGCGGTAAAATTTTTGAATTGATGCCCTTTGATAATATGCTTGTGGTGTTGGAAATTGATGGGGCTACGGTACGACAAATTTTCGGCATAATGGCAACCAATGGCGGTTGGCCCATTAGTAAGCAAGTTTCTTATGTCATTGAAAATGAATTGCCTGTGGATATTCTCATTAATGGTGAAACATTGGATGATTCAAAAATATACAAAGTCGCGCTCTCTGATTACCTCGCAAATGGCGGTGATAATTTATTTTTCCTAAAAGATAAAAAACGAAATAATTTGGGTGTCTTGTTTCGTGATGCGATGTTCGAGTATATCGTTGAACAGGATGGTAAAGTGATGGATGCCGAAGTGGAGGGGCGTGTGATTAGTCGATAGTCGGTAGTCCATAGACCATAGTTTCAACGTGAAAATTGCTCGCGTCTGCCTATGGACTATGGACTAACAACTATGGACTATTTCATACTAAAATAAAACCCCAATTCCCGCTTCAATTCCGTAGGTAATTCCGGTAATTCGGAGCGTGGAATCAGCAAGGTAGAAATATTATGTAAATCGGTAAAAATGTGGTGCTTCACCGCGGTACTGTGCAGATAACTATGTCCTGACGAACCACCCGTCCCGATTTTTCTACCCAACATTCGCAAGACCATCTGTGCGTGTCGATACCGCCAAGTGGTCATCAATTCATCAATTTCGACCAAGCTCACCAACAAATTAAATGGATTGTGCAAAATCGGTTCATCACGATACAAATTGATGAGCAAAGCCGCCACCGTTGCTTTGTGCGACATGCGTAATGCGCCCTCCGCTTGCATACGTGCGTGTACCTGCGGGTCAAGGACGGATTCAAAGTAGGTATCGGTACTGCCCATCATCTTGACGCGCATAGCCTTCTCTTTATCAGAGAGATAGGAGGAGTTGAGAATGGCAGCTTTTTCTTTATCGACCATGCGCTCAACGGCTTTTTTGTAGTGTTCAAGGAAATTAAATTCGCCAAAATCTAAAAAGGGTGTCCGTTCTAACCATGATTCGATGACTTCAAAAAGTGTGTCGCCGTCTTCAAATTTTTGTAATTTTTCCTGCTGCTCTTCGGGGAAAACAGAGGCGTAATGTTGCCCGTGATAGGTCAGGCGTTTTTCTGTTCGCAACCCCAACATGACCTCTATCATCCGAAATTGAAAACTTTGAAAACCCGATGCCGGAAAGAGATAATTCCGAAAATCCAGAAAATCCAGTGGCGTCATCGTCTCCATTATGCGGATTTGTTGGATGAGCAATTGCAAAATCTCTGAGACGCGATTGAGTCGCCCGATAGCGGTACCCAAATTACGCTCATCTACCCGTTCCTCGGCAAACATGGCTATCACTGATTCCAGTTCATGCATCAATTGTTTGAACCACAACTCATACACTTGATGTACGATGATAAATAGCATCTCCTCATGTGCCGGATTTTCGTCCAACTCTGCGCTACGCAAGCGTTGTGCGTCCAATATTTTATCCAATTCCAAGTAGGAATGATAATGTATCGTGGTATACTTTTTCTGATTGTCTGACATAATTGAGAAAATTCCAAATTCCAAGCACCAAATTCCAATGGAAGTAGAACGGGGTGTTGAATTGGAATTTGGGATTTGGTGCTTGGAATTTGGAAACAATGTACGGAGATATTTTTTGAAATAAAATTGTCTGAAAACATTCAAAACACAATTTTTTGCAAGTTGCAACCTGTTTTTGTAACAAATTTAACGTCGTTATCGTAGAATGTACTTACCACCTTTCTTCTATTCGAGACTAATAGTATCTTAAAATTATTGCATATGGGACCCTGAGCACTGAATATCAGCTAATTGGATAAGTGAGATACATTGCTTTGCATCAATTATCAGACACCCTATATTGATGTTTAAGTAGTGAGATAAAAATATCCTTACGTTTTGACGCTTTCTTTCACTAAGCCTATTTTTATCTCACTACTTATCCTGAAAAATCAAACAAACTGACATGCTTTACACACTAACAGATAACATCAACTTGTACCGTTCTATTTTTGAAAATAATGTTTCGGGTATTGCTATCCATGATACGAACCTAAAACTTGTGGAGGTCAATCCTGCCTTTTGTCGCTTGCTGGGATACACAGAGGGGGAATTGCTCAACCTAAGCATCTCCGACTTGACACCTAAAGAGGATATGCCTCGTATATACAAGAATGTTGAGAATTTCAACTTGAGCAAGCACAATACAATCAAAATCAATCGTCCATACATTAAAAAGGATGGCTCTATGCTGTATGTCAATACGGATGTTAGTGCTGTGCGGGATAGTATTGGTAATATTGAGTTTTTTATTCTTAGCCTTCAAGACAACCATAAATACAAAATCACCCATCAAGCATTGCTTCAAACCGAAAAGAGGTATCAAATACTCTTTGAAAATAGCCTCGTTGGTATTTCTATTTGGGATCCTGCGGGTTATCTCATCGAAGCCAATCCTGCCTTTTGCTATCTGCTTTCTTATACAGAGGAAGAATTGTCAGCCATAAGAGTACTGGAAATTGTAGCTCCTTCGGATAGGCAAAGCAGTTATTTATATATCATGCAACTTCGTTCGGGTGAACTTCCTGAATTTCATACGAAAAGAAAATTTCTCACCAAGCATGGCGAAGAAATACTTTGCAATGTGTCTATTAAAGGAATTTACGACAAAGAAAATAACTATACGGGAGCAGTTGTCGCTGCACAAAATATAAGCGAAGCAGCAAAACAAGACCGCATCATCTGGAAGCTCAATAAAGCCATGCAAAAATCCGGTCGGTCGTATGCGCGTCTCGAAGGAGCTATTCATATAGCTTCCGAAAATCTCCAATCACAGGTAAAAGACCTTAGCGATTTTTCAGAACAAATAACACCCAATACGCCACATCAACAACTCATCGACACCCTTCAAACTAAAACACAGTCAATCAATAATACGCTCGAAAGTTTGTTGAATTACACCAATATCCAAGCTCAAAATATCCAGCTTGAAACCGCAAATATGCAAGAATTGGTCGATGAAGTTTTAGCCGATTTTAATCATACAGAATGTGCAAATATCATCACACAAGACCTCCCCGAAGCCATTGAAATCGACAAGAATAAAATAGCCCAATTGCTGTATCAGTTGTTTGATAATGCTTTCAAATTTTCCACTTCCGATAAGCCACTCAATATACACATCAAAGCCGAAGAACAAACCGATTATTGGGTTTGCACCGTCAGCGATAATGGTATGGGTATTCTTGAAAATGACCGTTATCATATCTTTTTGCCATTCAAGCAATTAGACACTAATGCCGATGGGATAGGTATGGGGCTTGCTATCTGCAAAACGATTATCGAACAACATCAAGGCAAAATATTTATCGCTGCTCAATCAGAAGAGGGATACGAGACGAGTACTTGTTTTTTTATTCCTAAGGTTATTCAGTAGCTTTTTGGACGCTGCAATTGGTGGTCGTGATGGATTTGGTTTATTTGGGGGCTTATCAGATTTTGGGGTGATTAGCAAAGCTATTTGAGGCTGTATGCTACATTCATTTTTGACAATAAAGTTTCTATCAAACGAGTTTCTTCCTCATTTTTTGGAAAAATTTCAATGGTCTTTTGAGCATTCAATTGAGTGGAAATCTCTTTTAAACGATTGTTAATACGCTCTACATTTGTTTTCCATTCTTCTTGAGTATTCGTTTGTTCTTCTTCTGTCAAATCATCAAAATGCTTTGAAAAGTCAGCCCAAAAAGCCGCTTTTTCTTCATCAGATTTCAATTGTGAAAATTGGTCGATTTGTTTGGAAAGAAAACTATTCGTTGTCATCATTATCTATT
>JAHDEO010000199.1 GCA_020628725.1 Saprospiraceae bacterium | reverse complement strand
AGGGGCAAGTTCAACATTATTGAGATAAACCATTTCTCTATTCTCTATGCTTATCATAATAACGCCCTCAACCACGTCCGGCGTTGCTTCCAACACAAGTTTATAGAAAACGGCATTTTTATCTTTGTACAGGTCTTTCCATGTGAAACTCCAACCATCTTTTTTGAGTGGCATATCCTCTTTTTCCGCTTCTAAAATTAATGCAGGTACAGCATTTCCTGTTTGAGTTTCAAGTAGGTAAATTTGCATTTGGATTCAACTAAAATTTCACACAAAAATACATTTTTTAAAGCAGGAAAACAATTAAAATTATCAAATTTTGATAATTTTTTATCCGTAATAAAACACAAACACACGCTTTCTAATCATTTATCATTCCACCCGTATTTCTCCGTCAAAATGACCGAAAAAGCACGTATATTCGCGCAAAATTGGCAGATGAATCGTTTTTTTTATAGCATATTGACAGAAGTCCCCTCCCCAGCCCCCTCCAAAGGGGGAGATAAATTTGTGCTTTCCTCCAAAGGAAGATATACATACGCGAGAAGTTTTTCGCGCAGCGAAAAATCTCCCCCTCTGGAGGGGGCTAGGGGGTGGACACTCGTCCTATTTGCGAGTCTTTTATTCTCCTGCAATCACGAAAAAGAAAATTTACAATCCTATTACTACCCGATAAATGAAATCGCGGAGGGGATGGTTTATGAATATCAATCACCTTTACAGGATAGTGTGCAGCATCCGCCGTATTATTGGTACTATCGTGTGGTGGAGGGTGAAGACGGCACAGAAGCATTCGTGGGTGTTTACTACAATAATGATTTTGAAATAGAACAATTAGTACGTGAAAGTGTGGTGAGTAATGGGATAAAAACGGATGATGTGCGGCTATATGAATATGATGACTCAGGTCAACGCTTTGATATTCAAGCAGAAGTAAAGCAAAGCACAGCGTTTGTTTTTGAGGCAGATGAAACGCAGATTTTGCCCTATCAATTGGCTTGGCGTAGTAAAATTGACCCGGATGCCTCTACGATACTCACGCGCGGGCGGGCATTTCGAGGTTTTACTTCATGTGAATTTAAGGGGGAGAAATATCGTTGTGCTAAATTTAAATTGGATGACATCATTGAAGCCGACCATGATACCGAGGGCGGTCAACAACTCGAACTCACCGCAACCGAGTTGTATGCAAAAGGTATTGGCTTGATTTACTCGAAAAAAATATTGCCGAATGGGATGGAGATTATTTATGAATTGACAGACCGCTATCCGATGTCGGAATTGGAAGCGAAAGCAGAGCGCAAAATGAGTGGAGACTCGTAGCACGGTGCTTCCAGCCCGTGTTTCACGTTGGGAACGCGCTATACATACGCGAGAGAACGAGTTGGAAGCGTCGTTCTACGTTACCAATCCATTTTTCTTTCCCAGTGATTTTGATTGAGGACATCTTCCATGATATTTAGGTAATTTTCGTAGCGGAGAGGGCTGATTTCGCCTGTTTCGACGGCGGCTTTTACGGCGCATTTGGGTTCGTTGATGTGTAAGCAGTCGCTGAATTTGCAGTTTTGAAGGGCTTCAAAAAATTCGACAAAATTGTGCGCGACATCGTGCGGTTCCATATTGATAAATGCCAATTCCTTGATACCGGGTGTATCAATGATGTGCCCACCAAATTTGAGTTCAAACATCTCGGCGAAAGTCGTGGTATGCTGACCTTTACCGGAATAATCAGAGATTTCTTGGGTCGCCAACTCCAAGCCGGGTTGGATGCCATTGGCAAGGGTAGATTTGCCGACGCCCGAATGTCCGCAGACGAAAGTGATTTTATCTTTAAGCAAAGCACGTAATTCATCCAAACCGTCACCGTGCAAAGCCGAAACCGCCATAACCGGATAACCCAAAGGCTCATAAATCATCTTTAATCCGCCAAAAATTGCCTCGTCTTCATCTTGCCACAAATCCATTTTATTGACCACAATAATCGTTGGAATATCGTGCGGTGTGGTCGTCATCAGGAAGCGGTCGATGAAGCCGGGTTTGAGGTGAGGCTCGCGAATGGTGGCGATGACAATGGCTTGGTCAATATTCGCACAAAGCATGTGTAGGTAGTGTTTTTTGCGGGGTGATTGTCGGACTACGTAATTGCGGCGGGGCATTACACCTGTGATGATGGCGGTGTCTTGCCCTTCTTCTTTTTCTATAATTACCTCGTCGCCTACGGCAATGGGATTGGTGAGTTTGAGGTCATCAAGGCGGAGTTTTCCTCTGATGCGACAACGCATTGATTCTCCGTCTTCCATGCGGACGGTGTACCATTTCCCTTTTGACTTGATTATGATTCCTTTCAAATTGTTCGTGATTCGTTAATTCGTATATTCGTGATTCGTCACTTTTTATCGGATAACAATTTTTTGTGTAAAATAATTTCCTTCGCGAGCAATTTGTACAAAATAAATTCCTGATGATAAATGAGAGACGTCTAATTGCATGTTGTTTTCCGTAGAATTAGTTATCATAATTGCGCCGTTTATATCTGCAATTTGAACGTGATATTGTCCTGTATTTTCAAATTCAATTTGAATAAAATCGTCTGTGATAGTTGGAAAAATTTTAACAGGAATTTCATTAGATGGAAATTCAACATCTACCAATTGGTCAAACATATTTTGCAAAGAATCAATTGGGTCTACACCGTCAGGCATATCTACCACGTTGAGGTCGAGACAAAAATTAGGAGAGATGTCATTGGGACATGCAACACGGACAAAAGCTGATTTAGAAGAAATTCCTTGCGGTAAACAACGACTGTCTGCACCCGGAATATTGGCACCTTGCATCGCTCCCATTAGTTTTTCGGCAAGTGTACCTTCGGTGTTGTTAAAGCCTGTCTCCATATCTGTGAGCACTTCTTCACTAATTAAAATATTGCCTTGAATGGAATAGTTAACACCTGTGATATGATTGGCTATATCCAATGTATTATCGCCTGTGAAAGCTGCTACTCGTGCGCCGCCATTACCGTCTAAATCAACGATACCATATTGCTTATCACCAATACCATTTGTAGTGATACAATTGTCAAACATCAGGCGGTTGTCTAATACCTCTTGTGGCGACAAACCGCCTTGTAAGTCATTAATTGCAATATTTAAATTGACATTGGGTAGACAGATTTGTGCTTGTGCATTGACTGCCCCGCGTCCCGGTACAAGTCCGCTGATAATGATGGCATTACACACAGAACAATCGTCACTATCAAGACAAGTCGCCCCGGCACTGCCTACCTCATTGGTCATCGTATCAACGGCAACTATTGAAAAAGTGTGTTGGGCATAGAGGGATTGGCTGAGGGTGAAAATCAGAGCAAGTGTGGTGGCGTATCTCATGTTATTCATTTAAGAATTTCCGAAATTCAGCTTTTATATCGCGGAAACCTTCGGAGAGGTAAGCAAAGTTACCATTTTTGTCGATGATATTGTACACGGGCAATGCACCCGCATCGTAAGTGGCAAGAATCGCACTGTCTTTGCTCAATAAATTGATACCCGGCATAGAGATACGCGACATGGTAGCTTTCCATACATTTGGGTCGCGATCAACGGAGACGTTGATAAGGACAATGCCCATATCGGCGAGTTCTTTGCGGATGGATTCGGATTTTTGGAAACCGCTCAGGCAGGGTTTGCACCATGTAGCCCAGAAGCTGAGATAGACGACTTTGCCTTTGTAATCGGAGAGGGAAACCATGCGTCCGTTTTCGTCGGGTAGGGTGAAATTCGGTGCGGGACCGTCTTCATTGAATTGGATACGTTCGCCGAAAAGGATGTCTAATTTGGAGGTGTATTCGGGGTAAGGATTTTCTTTTTTGAATGCGGAATAATGACGCGAAATGATTTCCGTTTGTCCGTATCGGAAGGCATTATAAAATAATTTGCTCAATAAAAATGCGCGCACTTTTCCCGTCAAATTATTATTTATCGCTTCGTAATATTCAAATTCTTCGCCTTCAGGATTTGGATTGACTGATAAGTGATTAACGTAAGTAAACGCCGTCAAAGCATCTGTGTAAAAGGCATATTTTAAAAGAGTTTTATCATTCAAATTAAGACTGGAAACAATGCTACGCGCTTGTTTTTTTGCGTCTTCAGGTGTGTATTGAAATTGATTTGCCAATAAATAAATCAATTTATACGTCGCATTTTCATAGTTAATTTTGCTTTGTAAAAAACGACTGTCACCTGCGACACTACGTTGGTCATTCCTGCGTTGGTCGAGCATGGCGTAGTAGTCGTTTTGTTGTTGATATTGAGCTTGTTGTGTGAGTGATTCATCCAAGCTTAAAGGTAAAAATGAGTTGGAATAAGTTGTGTTTGGAAAGCCTGCGGGGTAGCGTCTTTGCAATTCCAAAAAAGCGCGATTGCTCGCTGCGCCCGACACGGAAAGGGTTCCCAAGACATCATAAGCATCAAATGTAATGACAGGCGTATCAGTTGGTCGCACGATGAGTTGGAAAATAGCGGATTCGTAGCGGACGGTGAGGACTTCTTCTTTGTCTATATTGAGCAAAAAACTTGTATTATTGCCATAGCGAAGGTTGAACATGTACCCGCGTTCTTCGCCGGATAAAACATCATCCAAAATGCTGATAGAGAGGCTTGTCGAAGTTGGATTTTGAATGGTCACGTCGAAAGTAACTTCGGCAGCTTTGGTTTGGATTAGTGTGAATATCAGGGCGAGGGAAAGGGTGTATCTGATGATTTTCATATAAATTGTATTCGGTCATTCGTAGGGATGGAGCATGCTCTATCCCTACGAATGAGATGAATGATTTTCAAAACAATTTTGATGAAAAATATTTTATAATAAAAAAGAATTGAGCTAATTACGAATTAATTAACAATTTCCAATTATCGTAATACCCAATACTGCGCCACATCCGTTGATTCAATAAAAATCTTCCCTTCCCGCTTGTATAATCGCCCGATGGTGATATTCAATTTAGGATAATCTTCGCCCAATTCCTCAAAAGTAATCAGGTAATCATTCATATCAATAGAGCCGATGAGTTCCTTGCGTTGTGAGCCCATGTTGACGGTACATTTAAAATCAAAATCACTACCATTGGGCGTGATTTCATCGAAACGCATTGAAAATACCTTACGGTCGCCCGACTGCGTGTATTTGCCTGTGAAGCGCGAAGCCATAAGTTCTTCCTGCGTGACAGGTACATTTTCGATGCTGTCTATCTTGTCAAATGCTTCGGCGGTATATTCACCGTTGGGGTGGTTTTCGAGGTATTTTCGGTAATAGTATTCGGTATGTTTGTCGATAGCCATGCCCCAATCTTTGCGCTCTTCGAGCGTGAGGTCGGGAGCTTTTTCGCCGCCTCCGCCACGCATCATATACATGCCACCCAATGCCAAAATCGCCAACAAAGCGACGAGTGCCGCGATGGGTCCTTTGCGTAATCTGGTTTTCGTTTTCTTGGGTTGCATAGGCTGTGTGGTTGCCATGACCGATTGTTTTTTTTCGGGCTTAAAAACGGGTTCGGTGGGCAGTGGTTTGATATCCGGAATGGCTTCCTGATTGAAGTGCCGCGCAAATGAATCGACGTTGCTAAATCGTTTTTCTGCGCGAAAATTTGTCGCAATTCGAATCGCCGATGCAGCCTCTACCGGATATTCAAAATCTACATTGAATGCATCTAAGATATTGCCATCTTTGGGCTGTCCTGCTTCGGTCATCGCCGAGTAGGGTGGGGTTTCATAACCCAGTTGCTGCCAATATCCTTCACCTTTAATAAAGGCGTACAAAATACCGCCGAGTGTAAAGACATTGGCGCGGGCAGCACTTTCTACATTGCCGTTATTTAGGTGTGCTTCGGGGGCGGTGTGTGCTACGACAGGTGATTCATTTACAGGGTATTGTATGATGCCGTGTCCGCAAATTTTAATGTCGCCTTGCGGCGTAATGAGTAGTTTATTTGCATCCAACTGAAAGCCTGACATACGCTCCTGCACTTCTTTTATGCGCTGCAATAATCGGAGAAATGTTTCCTTTTTCGCTTCCCACGGACGGTTGGTATTTGCTGCTGTCCATTCGCTCAAAGGTGTGCCTTCTATGTATTCGCCAAGAATGATGACACTGTCGTCTTCTAACTGAATTAGGTCATAGGCTTGCGGTAAAATGCTCAACTCGGACTGTCGTGACATGCCTTCTTTGAGACGAGTGATAAGTGTTTCATCCGGCACTTCGCGGAGATGCTCAAGAACATAGTATTGTCCCTTTTTCGCTTGGTCGCGCAAACGCCATATTGTACCATACTTGCCTTGTCCAAGTTCTTTTTCGACAAATACATTCGTGACCTCGCCGATGCCGGGAAGCGTTCTGTTTATATTGATGACTTGACCTGATTCTATCATTTTGTCTCGTGATTGGTGACTTGTGATTAGAAACGATGTTTTTTATGGAAATATTGGGCGTAAAACGATTTTGTAAATCGTCTATCTGATAGCGTGAACGATTTGCAAAATCGTTTTACGTTACCTGCTTTCTCTTTCAAAATAAGCTCTTAAATCTTCGATTTGTTGATTGCTCATGCGCTCCAATGTGTAGTTGGGCATGTACTGTCGTTTGCCGTTGGTGGTGTAACCGTAGCTAGCGACGTGGTAAGTGGAGTAGCGGGTATATTTCGTGAAATTGCGCTTCATAAAACGCATCGTCATCTTAGAATCATCCAAAACGAACATGGAGTAGCGACCATTTTCATGGCAGTGTTTACAACTTAAATCGTAGATTAATTTGCCATTGTCAGCATCGCCTTTTTGTCCGTATCCTTGTTTTAGATTGTCAGGTTGGTCGGTGAAGGTAGCGGGAGAGGCTTGGCTATATTTTGATTTGATAAATTGCACTAATTCAGCTTGTTGTGCGCCATCATCAATCCCGTTTTCTATGCGTTGGAGGTCGGCGTCTGAGAGGTTGAGGTCGTCCATTTTCAATTCTAAAGTCCATAGATACGCCAATACGCCTTCCAATTCCCAATCTTTTAATTCGCGTCCTTGAGCGCATTCAATGGCGCAGAGTTGGATGGCTTCACGGAGGTTGGTTTGGGCGGGTTTGATTTTTTCCGGGTCGTATTTTTTATTGTAATCACCATTATACCATGATTCGCGATTGACTACGCCATGTAGGGTTGTTCCTTGTAAAAATGGGAGTCCGTTTTCTTGTGCATATTCAAGTCTTGCTTGCGGGTTGCTGACGCTCAACACCGGGTCTTCACGTTGCACATTATGGCAAGAAGTACAGACGAAATGTTTGCTCTGCCGACGTCCTCCTTCACCCGTTTTTGAGCTCAAACCATTCAACACGATATTTTCTCCAATCACTACTAAATCCTTGCTTATTTCTTTGTTTTGAATGTGACTTGGTGCGGCTTCGCCTAATTGCTGCAAGACTTCTGCGACAGGAGTGTTCTCATTAATTTTGAAATTATTTTTATCAATAAAAGCCGTAGCACAGTCTGTAGACTGTGTTTTATTTTTTGCGTAGCAAAAAATTGATTGCGGTCTACAGACCGCACTACTTTCTGTATTTTCATTGATTTTAAAATTATTTTTATCAATAAAAGTATTTGCAGCAAGAATTATTACACTGATTATCAATAAAATAGCGAATGTAATATTTTTCATAATAAATGTTGTAGCACAGTCTGTAGACTGTGTTTTGTTTTTTGCGTAGCAAAAAATGGGCTGCGGTCTACAGACCGCGCTACTTTTACAAATTAAACAAACGAGAAATCGTAAAACCTAATCTAAATTGTCCCTCTCCCCAAAGTGAAGTGGTGTAAGGAATGTAGTCGGTTTCCGCCATCCCTCTGGCATTAGTCAGGTTGATTTGAAAGATATGACCACCTGTATCAATTTCCAATCCAACGCCGATAGGTAGCGTGAAATCTCCGTTTGAATGTTGTTCAGAAAATGGGGCGGTGACATCAACTAAGAGAGCATAAACCTTCGACAACTGAACCCGTGCAGCCGCACCGATACTGAATAAATCATTGTCAACATCAAATTGCGTGATATTACGATGAATGTAGCTCGGTGTGATTTGTAAGGAGAACCTATCGCTAAATTTGCGTGCAATGTGAACCTGATACACATACGAAAAGCGGTGTGCGGCTTTTTCAAAACGATTGAGGGCTTCGGGATTTTCGCTGGCTTGCATGGTACTTATTCCTGTTCCTGCAAGTAATGTGACCGAGACAGGCATTTTATCATTTTGCCATAATGCGCGATACTTGATTTGTGCATTTATGAGGGCGCGGTGAGGTCCTGCGCCTTTGGTGCGTGTGAGTCCGACGGTCAATCTATCCAACACACCGTATTGAAAACCAATGAGTACGTCAGATGCATTTTCCAAACCATAAAAAGTCGCCCAGCCGCCTGCGTCACCCACAAGGTCGCCAAAGCGATGCCCGATACGAATGTCCAATTTATTTTTCTGTAAGGTCTCTACGGAATGTGTATTGATAACACGAGTGGATTTGAAGGTGCGTTGTACCAATTCGCGTTCCTGTGCATATGTGTGTGTAATGCAAGCAAGCGCGAGGAGAAGTATCGTGATTTTTTTCATAGTAAATGCAATGAGTGAATTAGTGAATGAGCAAATGAGTGAGTAAATCACTATTTATCAACTAATTATAGTCTGCGGGAGTCAATCCTTTAATTAGATGTCCACAGCAAATCGCTTCACGTCAGACTATGGACTACCGACTATGGTCTATGGACTAAATCAATTTTCAGGATATCCGGCTTCGAGCCAGCACATAAAAATGTCTAATTCTTCGGGCGTCAAATCTTGTGGACCAGTGGCATAACTTGGTGGCATACCAACATTGGGGTCATCTTTTTGAAAGATAACGCGGTCTTCGATTGAGCCTGATTCCAAATTAGATAGCATACCTTCATAGGTAGTATAATCGCCGGGAGCAGAGCCATTGTGACAGTAACCATAGGCGCAATTCGTTTCTACGATTGTTCTGATATTCAGGTCATAAGTCGCAGGGATGGTGTCGCAAAATTCGACGGGAGTAACGACGGGTTCGTCCAAATTATCGTAGGTGCAAGAGCATATGATGACCAAACACGCCGCTGCTAAAGTCAAGATTAGATTCTTCATGTATTACGAGTTGCGGGTTGCGGGTTACGAGTTATTTTAATTAAAGAATAAAAGTGTTCTATTGTGTTCTTGTGGTTTAACAAGTTGGTTCAAATTTAGTTTTTTCTACATAAAAAAGAAAGCCTGTCAGCATAAACTGACAGACTTTTTAACCTCACCCCAACCCTTGCCGAATCAAGTTCGGCACAAGCTCCATTTCATTGGAGAGGGAGTTGTTTTTATTTTGTTCACAAAATAAAAATGTGTATTTCGTTTGTCTATAGACTAATTTTGTAATGCCTTCGCCATCGTCTCACCGATAGTTGCAGGAGATTTGACAACATGAATGCCACACTCTGCCATAATTTTCATTTTGGCTTCTGCAGTGTCTTCATGTCCACCAACAATAGCACCTGCGTGTCCCATCGTTCTACCTTTGGGAGCAGTTTGCCCGGCGATGAAACCAACGACTGGTTTCGTACCGTGCTCTTTAATCCAATGTGCGGCATCAGCTTCCATGCTTCCACCGATTTCACCAATCATAATGATGCCGTCAGTTTCGGGGTCATTCATGAGCAACTCAACGGCATCTTTAGTAGTTGTACCTACGATTGGGTCACCGCCAATACCGATGCAAGTGGATTGTCCGAGTCCGGCTTTGGTTACTTGGTCAACTGCCTCGTAAGTAAGTGTACCTGAACGAGATACGATGCCAATGCGTCCCGGATTATGAATGAAACCCGGCATGATACCGACCTTCGCTTCGCCCGGAGTCATGACGCCGGGGCAGTTAGGTCCGACCAAGCGGCAATTCTTATCTTCGATGTAGGCTTTCACCTTGACCATATCTTGTACAGGAATACCTTCTGTGATACAAATGATGACACCAATTCCCGCATCTGCGGCTTCCATAATCGCATCTGCCGCAAAACGTGGTGGCACGAAAATGATAGATACATCTGCACCTGCCTTATCAACGGCTTCTGCTACGGTGTTGAATACGGGCTTGTCGAGGTGCGTTTGTCCGCCTTTACCCGGCGTGACGCCGCCTACGACATTTGTACCGTACTCTATCATTTGTCCGGCGTGGAATGTCCCTTCTTTTCCGGTGAATCCTTGTACGATGATTTTTGAGTTTTTATTGACTAAAACCGACATGTTATTTAATGAGTGAATGGGGGAATTTTGAATGAATGAATTATTTTCGAATGTTACAATGCGATAATGATGCAATGCGACAATGTTTTACTTTTCTTCTTCGACAATGACGAAAATATCTTCGTTGTCTTTCTTCATCAGGTATTTTTCGCGGGCAAATCTTTCGAGCGTTGCTTGGTCTGAAAATAGAGCTTCTTTTTCTATTTTGACTTTTTCTACTTCTACTTGATAATGTTCTTTTTTGGTTTCCATATCATCAATAATTCGCTGCAAATGACGCTGTGAAATCAAATCATTTCTATCAAAAAACGTAATCCATATCACAAACACCGATGCCGTCAGGAGATATTTATTCCTGAATGGTGCTGGTATTTTCTCGAAATAGACCCTGAATACGCTTTTTTTTGCCACTGATTAATGAGTGAATTTTGAATGAGCGAATGCGTGAATGTTTTTAATGCGTCAATGCGATAATGATGTAATGCGACAATGTTTTTTTATTGTAGCATTATCGCATTGACGCATTATAGCATTATTCAGACTGCAAATATAGGGATTTTAATATTGAAATGCGACTTGGATTGTTTTATATTGCCGCTATGACGAGGACAGTACCAATAGATTTGCTTCGCGGGTTTATTATGATGCTTATGGCACTTGACCATGCAAGTGGGATGGTAGCACGCACGCATTTTACGGAAATGTGGGGCGTGACTTTTAAAGGTTATCCTGATTTTTGGTGGTGGTTGACGCGTTTTGTGAGCCATCTGTGCGCGCCGGGATTTTTCTTTTTGATGGGGATGAGTATGTTGTTATTTGCTGAAAAGCGACTACAAACGGGCTGGTCGGAGGGGCGTATCCGAACATATTTTTTCAAGCGAGGCGGTTTGATTTTGTTGTTTATGTTTTTTCTTGAATTTCCGGCTTGGGGATTGGGTGGGTTTTTGGGTAGCGGCTCGTCGGGTGGTGGCGGAATGTCTTTTCCGGGGGCTTATGAAGGTGGGTTTTTTATCCCAACTACAGTATTATATGGTTTAGGAATGTGTATGATTATCGGGGCATTTTTGTGGAAATTGCCGAAGTGGTTGTTGGTGCTAATTACTATTTTTAGTTTTGTTTTTTCGGGTTGGTATGTGGGGCAACAGTCGGTGACGGAGGTATTTAATCCCTTAGAAGTATTTCTTGCTGTGCCGGGGATTACGGTGGGAGCGATGTCACTTTATCCGGTGATTCCGTGGATTGGCGTGGTGACTTTCGGGATGTTTTGGGCAAAATTGATGCGTGAATTTCCGGGTAAAATTTATGGATATTCATTGGTGATAGGGTTGGTATTTGTAGCGACTTTTGTGGTGCTTCGTTTTCTGGAATTAACTAATTTTCAGATGAATAGCTATCATGATTGGATTTCATTTTTCACACTCATCAAATATCCGCCAAGTGTAGTTTTTATCTTGATTACTTGCGGTATCAATTTTATTTTGTTATTCGTTTTTTCAAAATTATCCAATCAAACATGGTTGCGTCCTGTACGACTTTTCGGTCAGACGGCGATGTTTTTTTATATCGTTCATCTGTATTTATATGCTTTAATGGGTGCGCCTTTTCCTGCGGGGGCTTCGATTGGGGTGATGTATCTTGTTTGGATAGTTGGTTTGGTGGTGTTGTATTTTATTTGTGATTGGTTTTTGACATTTAAGCGAAATAAGCCCGAAGGTTCTTTTTGGAAAATGGTGTGAGAACGTATCTAAAAATTAATATCTTTGAAGATGCAAACCAAGTTACAACTCGTCACCAATCGCCAAATCGAATTCGGTACATTTC
>JAHDEO010000198.1 GCA_020628725.1 Saprospiraceae bacterium | reverse complement strand
TGGACACCGGGATGCTAATGAGGCTTTTCTTCGAGGTCTAAAATCTGAAAAATATTCATCACAAAAGCTGCGGGTTTAAACCCGCAGCTTTTGTGATGAATATTAGTTATTATCCTCATTTTCAACGAAATACTAATAGCTGCATCATCTCTCTTGCCGATACACGCCCCTTCAAATCAATAAATTCACGCGGCGTCTCATCACCAATTTCGTACGTAATCCCTTCTGCATTAAATTGTGTATAAAACCACCCCTTCGACACAGGCGAACCTAATCCTGCAGGTTTATCCAACGACTCATAATCATTAAGTGTTTCCTGCACACCGGGAATCCAATACTTTCTAAAACCCGGAAGGTCTGACCGAAGGCTATCCACCATTGTATAATACACATCGTACCAAGTCGAATGAAAATCTAAACCCAAAATCACGTCATTCTTATCTGCTTTTTCTGTTTGAACGACAAAATCAGCCACCGCTTTTGTTTCGGGTTGATGATAATACGCCCAATCGCGATTCATATCAATACCACCTGCTGAATGTCGCCAATGACCCAAATCCACGCCATCGGGATTCATCAAGGGAAAGACCAAAATGCGATATTTCTCTCTGAATGCATTACTCAAAGGTTTATCCTCCAAAACTTCCTCCACAAAAGCCTCCATCGCCAAATAACCCGTCACTTCCGGCGGATGCTGACGACTTAAAACCACAATCATTTCCTTCTCTTTTTTATCTGCGGTACAAATATCCAAGCAATACAAATCGCGCCCCAATTTACTTTTACCAATTGTCGAAAACGCCACGCCCGATTGCTTTGCCTTTTCCTCACACCATACTTTTATATCCGAAGTGACAACCAATTCCTGCCCTGAAAGATAAGTTTTCTCTGAACTTACAGGAAACCTGACCGCACATTGTTTGCCTTCATTTAGAATCTCAAATTGCGTCGAATCCAACTCCGTCCAGTCGCTGCGATTCGTACTGATTTTGGGAACATAACGGTGGGTGTGTTCAGTATAATTCAGAATAACGGTCAAGTCCTGCGCCTCGTCTGCCCAAATTTGCATCGCATAATACGCACTCGCATTTATAGGCGTATTTTCCGGTGAAATCGTAGCTTCTATCGTCGAATCATTCACCACACGACAGCCGTTGAGCCGCGCTCCGTCAAATTCATTGCTTACATACACACCTATGTCCTCAAATTCATAGGTTTTTTTCTCTTGATATGTAATTTCCTTATCTGTCGTGTCTACAGGCTTCGGAAAGTCATAGGTAGCTGCATTTTTAATGGAGACACAAGCGTATAATCCGCAAATTAACGCGAGACAAAACAGCAAGTGTGACATGTATTTTATCGTATTTTTCATAATTTTCATGTAAAACAAATAAAATTTCGGCTAAAATTAAATTTTACGCAATAAAAGTTTTATCTATGTGATATTCTTATTGTATTTTTATGAAAGTAAAAAGAATTACAGAATTTTTAGAAAAAAATTAAATCCCAAATCACAAGCATCAAATGCCAATTTGAATGTGGGTTCAATACATATTTTTATTGGAATTTGGAATTTGTTATTTGGGATTTTCACCAAAACACTATGCGAATGAAAAGATTATTACTACTCATTAATTTTCTGTTGGTCGCAACTTGGACGATGGCACAAGTCACCGTTACGGGCGTTGTGACCGACGCATCGGGAGAAGCGATGATAGGGGTCAATGTCTATGAAACAGGCACGACCAATGGCACGACCACCGACCTTGACGGCAAATACACCCTAGAGGTGAAGGATGCCAACAGTACCCTGACATTCAGCTATATCGGGATGCAGGAGCAAACCATTGATGTAGCCGGACAAAGTACAGTCAATCTCGAAATGCGGGACGATTCCCAACTCTTAGATGAGGTGGTCGTAACGGCACTTGGTTTCGAGGAAAGAAAGGACGAAATGGGGGCAAGTTCTACCGCTATCAACACCGATGCGGTGGCACGTTCCGGTGAAGCGGGTGTCATCAACGGACTCTCCGCGAAGGCATCCAACGTGCGTATTATTCGCTCCAATGGCGACCCGGGCGCAGGTAGCGCGATACGTATACGTGGCGCGAATACGATTAGTGGAAATGGTTCGCCACTCATCGTCGTAGATGGCGTACCGCTCGGCAACTCAACCGATTATGGTGGTGGCAACAACATCACCGGCGGTAGAACGGGCGGTGTATCACAGCAGTCGCGCTTGAATGACATCAATCCGAACGATATTGCCTCTATGCAAGTCTTGAAAGGGGCATCGGCGGCGGCATTATGGGGTTCGCGTGCCGCGAATGGTGTAATCGTAATTACGACAAAAGACGGCGCACTCGGCAAACCGAAAATCTCTTACAAAGCCTCTGTTTCGTTCGACCAAATCACTGAGCGTGTACCTCTTCAAGACACTTGGGGACAAGGCAGAAACGGCTCTTATAGCCCAACAAGTGCCGAATCTTGGGGGGATTATATCCCGGATAGGTCAGGTGCTGCGGACGTAGTGGATGAAAGCGGAGAATTCTTTACAGCAGCGGACGGGACGGTGTATTATCCGATTGAGGAGAAAAATTCGACAGCAACTTTTGTAGATTCTAATCAAGATAATGTATTCCAAACAGGCGGTTTTGTACAGCATGACTTTTCTATTTCAGGCGGTAGCGAAAAGGCTTCGTATTACTTTGGTTTGGGAAGGCTCGACCAAGAGGGTATTGTCAAAAATTCTGATTATGACCGCACGAATGTTCGTTTTAATAATAAAATGTATCTCGCTGATTGGTTGACACTTAGCACGAAAGCAGCATATACATTGACAAGCTCAAATCGCATCCAGCAAAATTCGAACACAGCGGGTTTGATGCTTGGTTTTTTGCGTACGCCGCCGGATTTCGATATGACGGATTACATCGGAACATATACGAGTAGTTCGGGCGAGGAGGTTGCAGGACGACACCGTTCTTACAGAAGATATTTGGGCAATGCGGTCAATCCAACCTACAATAATCCGCTTTGGACGATTAATGAACAGACGGCTACGAGTAATGTGAATCGCTACGTTATCAATCCGCAAATCACCATTACGCCCGTCAATCAGTTGCAATTTATTTTGCGCGGAAGCGCGGATATTTCGGATGATAAGCGCGTGTATTTCTTCCCGATTAGTTCGGGCGGTGATAGAAGTCCGGGTATTTTTGCAGAGGATATTATCGGAAGACAAGCGGTTAATTTTGATGCGATTGCAAAGAGTAATTTTGACATTACAGGCGACATCGGTTTGGCTGCTACCTTGGGTTGGTCGGTCAATGACCGTCGTTATCGTCGCAATTCCGGTCAAATTACAGGCTTTTTGGTTAACGCCAGGAAGGAAACGACCTCGCTCAATACAGCCGCGGAAAGTTCGCAATTTGAAAATTTCAAAACACACAGAAGGTCAAATCGTGGTTACGGGGTCTTGGGTTTTGATTTCTTCGATAAGGTCTTCCTGAATCTTTCGGGTAACCTTGAGGCTTCTTCCACAATTAGCGGTCGGTTCTTCTATCCTGCCGCAGATGTGGCTTGGCAATTTGCTGAAAACGCAGGTCCGCTTTCTTTTGGAAAAATCCGTGCGGCATGGGGTAGAGTGGGTGTAGAACCTGCGCCGCATCGCTTCCAAACGCTTGCCGAAGGCGGCTTCGCATACAGCACGTATAGCGACCCGATAGACATTGCACTCTTCGGTGGTGGTTTCCGTATTGATGATGATTTGGGGAATCCCAACCTTTCTCCAGAAATCAAAACAGAGTGGGAAATTGGTACGGATTTGAGATTTTTAAGAGATAAATTAGGTGTTGGAATTACCTATTATAGCAATGTAATAAATGATATTTTAATAAGTGTAGAATTATCACCATCATCAGGTTACGATACGCAGTACGGTAATTTTGGCGCAATGAAAAACAACGGACTTGAGTTGGATTTGAATTGGGAAGCCTACCGCAACAGCGATATGAAGCTGGATGTATTTACTAATTTTTCCAGAAATAGAAACGAAGTCACCGACCTGTTTGGTACAGAAACCATTAACCTCACACCGGGTGCGTCAGTCAGTAGTCGCGCGATTGTGGGCTATCCCCTGGGTGTATTATTTGGTACAGGTTCGCAGACGGATGATGCGGGGAATTATATTTTGGATGAAAACGGCTTCCCGCAACTCACCGCAAGTCCCGAAGTACTCGGCGACCCGAACCCCGACTGGAGATTGGGTGGCGGACTCAATTTTTCATGGAAAGGTTTGACGCTGAACGCGGTGATTGAACATTCGCATGGCGGTGAATTTTCTCCACGCTCGCTCTGGGTATTACGCAGATTTGGTACGACTCAGGAAACTGCCAACCGCCTTACGCTCGACCAAGACTTGACCAATTTCGACGGCGATGTCATTCCTGCAGGAACTACAGTACGCGGAAATATCGAAGACTTTGGCGCGGGACCCGTGCTCTTGGATGAGACTTGGTACAGACATGGTATCGGTGGTGGCTTTGGTGATAATCAAGTGTATAATTTCTCGATTGCAGATGCCACATTCACCAAAATCCGTGAATTATCATTGAGTTATAAATTAGGTAGTAATTTATTTAATGAGAAAATAAACGGCATAACTGTCGGTGTGAGTACCCGAAATTGGTTCTATTGGGATAATATCGACGGTATTGACCCCGAAATCAGTCAAACGGGTGTTGGTGCAGGTCAGGGTTTGGAATATTTCACCAATCCTGCTACTAAATCACTCTTAATTACGCTTGGCGTAGATTTTTAGAATAAATTACCGTATCGACGACTTTAGCCGTCGATTTTCTTGCGACGGCTAAAGTCGTCGGTACGGTTCGGAAAATATAAAAATGAAAAATTATATAAAATCAATATTCTTCACGATGCTCATATTCATGGCATCGTGTACGGGCTTGGTAGATGGCATCAACGACAATCCGAATGATTTGGCGATAGAAGATGTCGATGCGGCTCTCTTTTTAACGGGCGCACAACTCGCCAACATCGTCGCACAAGGCGGACACCTCAATCGTATATCGGGCATGTATTCCGGTCAATTGGTGGGCATCACTTCGCTCTATTCCAATATATATGGTTACGCACTTTCGACGGCAGAATCGGTTTCTACATGGAGTCGTATTTATATCGGTGTGGTGACGAATACGCGACACATCATCCGCGAAGCTCCTGACGATAAGCTACTTACGGGTATGGCGAAGGTCTTAGAGGCACATGCTATCGGTACAGCAGCGTCACTTTTCGGAGATATACCTTACGGAGAAATTAATAATACGGAAATCGCCGACCCAAAATTTGACGACCAAATGTCGGTACTCAATGCCGTGCAGAGTTTACTTGATGGCGCGATAGAAGACCTTTCGCCTTCGGCGAGCCGACCGCTTTCTGTCGATATTCATTTTGGTGGAAATCCCGATGCATGGCGCGAGGTAGCATATACGCTCAAAGCGCGTTATTATTTGCAAATGAAAGATTATACATCAGCGTATGCGGCGGCATTGAATGGCATTAGTTCGGATGTAAATTCGATGAAATATGTTCCGCGTGGTGATGCGAATAATTCGGAAGGAGATAAAAATCTTTTCTGGGAAATTCTCGAAGGCTCACGTGCAGGTGACATTGGTACGGAGAATAGTTACTTGATGCAACTTTTAGACGCGTCAAGCGGTATCAGCAGAAATAATGCGAAAACTGATGAAGCAGCGCGTTTTGGTTATTACTCAATAGAATCAGAAAGCGGCGCGGCAAATACAGGCATTATTGAGCAATTTGAGCCGCAAAATTTGGTGTCATACGCTGAAAATCAATTGATTTTGGCAGAAACAGGTACACGCACACAAGATGCTGCCACAGGATTGGACGCACTCAACGCACTCCGTGCATGGCTCAATACCGGAGCCGGTGTCAATGCGAATTTTCAAGGCGAGCCTTTCCTTTATGAGGCTTATGAATTAGCTGATTTTGAGTCAGGCGGTATGGAAAATGCAGATGGAATTGCTACGGAACGAGCTTTGTTGCGCGAGATTATTGAGGAGCGTTATGTGTCCGGTTTTGGGATGTATATGCCTTTTAATGATGCCCGTAGATTGCGTAAAGACGATACGGACATTGCGGTGCCATACGTTCTCGTGGACGGTCCGGCAGCACCTTATCCTGAGCGTATGCCGTATTCAGATGATGAATTGAATGCGAACGAAAATGCACCAGATGAAGACCCGGGTATTTTTGTGAAGACTATGGTGAATGAATGATTTATAATGGTTAATGGTTAACGATTAATGATTAATAACGTTTTTTCGCTACGCGAAAATATCATTAATCGTTGACCATTAATCGTTAATCATTATGATTGATTATTTGCAAATCCTTTTACCTATCTGTATGAATCCACATACGTACCAACAATCGCTTTTTATCAACTTCCGAATGGTCGGTGTATGCTGTTCTGTTATGTGCAATCGTATGATTACTGACCAACAACATATCTCCTCTGCCCAATGTGGTCTGAAACATATTTTCGGGATTGTGCATCAATCCATCCAAATAATTTAAGGCAGCTACATCGGTAGAAGTGAGATTACGACCGGATTTTTGCGCTCCCGTCTCTATCCAATAACGCATATATCGGAAACTGATTCCGGTGGTATAATAATCATTAGAAAATACAGGAAAACGATTTTTCAACAACACATCTAAATAAAACTCCCGGTGTAATCGCGTACAAAATCTTTGTATAATGCCTCCAACAATTCGGGGCATTCAGACCTCATGCGTTCATGCACCTCTAATGCACTGACTAACAGGCTTTCACCACCTTCTTTTGCAGGTCGAATACACAATAAACCGATAATATCCGGGAAGCTATTCGCAGCCGTACTATCTGTATGAAAGCTGGTAGAGGCTTTGGTCTGTGAAACGGGAATGCTTTGTTTGGTATGGTCCAAGCCTCTGTCTTTTACATCATACAGGCGACCGTAACGCTCACTGAGTTCGCCCATTTCCAGTCCTAATATCAGATAGAATAAACGTAATTCGGCATCCGAAATATCAGGACGATTCAAGCCACTAAGGTGAACAAAACCAACTCCCCGCAAGATTTCCCATTTTACTCTGACTGCCAAATCGCGCAATTTCCGAAATGCAATAAGGTCTTTGGTATAGTTTTTCAAGAAATGTTCATCAATGGTATATTCCGCCGTTTTGGTTTTAAATTCCTCAATAACTTCTTCTTCTACGACTACTTCCCAGCGATTTTTATTTGCCGTTATACTACGGCGATTCCACGCCAAACCATTCGGAAAGAGGGTCTTTGCCGAACTTTCTTTTACTTGTATCATTTTAAGTTTGAATTTTGTTACGAGTGAATTTTGAATGAAAAAGAATCTGCCGCAAAACCTATAAGGTTTTTGAAAACCTTATAGGTTTGTCGTTGATTTTCCGATTTTAAAATAAGTAAATATTTTTAATTCATAATAATGCATTCGTAAAACGAGTCACGAGTCAACGAATCACGAATTAATCAAAGAAAACGCAACATGTAGCGGCATATCATAAATAGGTTCAAAAAACGCACGGTCAATTTCTAAGTGCTTGTCTTCCACACGGAGTTCCTTGATGAAAGGCATCTTGTCAAAGCCGGTGGCTGCGAGCGCATTAAAGTAATCTTCCAATGTTTTGTGAACAGATTGCACCTGTAAAGGCATACCGTCTCTGCGCCAAATTTCGCCCATAAACGTGTGGTCGCGTCCAGAAAAATAACCCTTACCCTCTGGGTCGAAGTAAAAAGGATATTCATTATCACGCAAAAAAGCGTACAAAGGATGCGGAATCGTAAAGACAAATTGCCCGCCCGGTTTGAGTACCCGGCGGATGCCCGACATGACCTGTCGCGTCTGTTTATTGTTGAGATAATTGAATAGAAAAACGCAAGCCACAAGGTCGTAAGTATCCGAGGGCAGTCGTTCCAAATCGACGGCGTTGCCCGCTTCGTATTGGATGCCCAAAGGTTGTTTTTGTTCCTGTGCTTGGGCTTGGGCAATCATTTTTTCGGAAATATCAATCCCGAAAACCGAAGCCGCACCTCGCTGCATAAACTGTCGCGAACAAAAACCCTCGCCACAACCCAAATCCAAAACTTTTTTGCCTTGAAGCGGTTCACAAAGTTCCATAACAAAGGGACGCGCCGTAAAATCGGATAGCAACACCGCCTCTTTTCTATCCCAGTTGGCGGCGGTGCTATTGTATATTTCTTTCGTTGTTTTCATCATGCGGCAACCATTTGTACAGGTGATAATTTATTGGCTCTTTCGTACATCGCATCCCAAAACATGCAACGCAAATTAAGGGCTTTGAGCATTCCCTTTCGGAGGTCACGGCGCGTTTGTTCATTGGTCGCCATTTCTTCGGCGATGTCCATTAAGATTTTGCCGTGTTCGTCATCTACTTCGGTATGCAATTCGAAGAATACGTATTGCTCTAATGTTAAATTTGTATGTTTTTTAATGGCACTGATGAGGCGATGATAGATGTATTTGACAATCGCTTCGGTACCCAAACCCATAGCTCCTACGGCTTCTTCGGCACTTGAATTGTTGATGGCATTGAGGAACATTTCGCGCCAAATCACTGCTTCGTCACAGTATTCTACTTCATTGCAATCGACGTGCATGGCGCGTTGGAAACGCTTGAATAATTCGGGATGAGGGATGCCTTGTACCCACTCGGTAGCGATGCCCATTTCGTTGAGTACTTCCAATTCTTCTTCAGGCAAAAAGCCGCTTTCTTCGGTCAGATTTTCAATCAAATGTAGTCGATGTTGTGGGTTATCCAATTATGGCAGCGGTCAGGTAGCGGGGAAACCAGCTTGTATAACCCAAATATTGTGCAGCAAAATCTTTTAATGCTGCTTCCGGATCACCAAAGGTTCCGTTTTCAAGTGCCAATAAATAGGGGTGGTTTAATGCACGATGATTTTTTGCTTCTTCCAGTAAGATGTCTGTAAATCTTTTCATAATTAAGGTTTTAAATAAATTGTTTGTTTGTAAATGTGTTACAAATCACTATCATTTACATTAATTATTTTATAAAAATAAAATTCGTAAATTAATGAAAATTAATAATATGTTAATTTAGTAAAATATAAAAAAGGTGTGACTATCAGAGAGTAGTTCGTTTTTTAGAGCCTTAGTGTGGATAAAGATATGAAAATGATTTGATATTCAATAAAAAAATAAGGAAAATTAAAAGTTGGGAAAGAAATGTGATCCTTATGGATTCCATCTTAGCTTTTGCTTTAGAATACGGCAAAAACTGAAAATTAGCAACAAAAAAGGCAAGTCAACATAAGTCAACTTGCCTTAATCACTTTAACGTGATATCAGAATTCTAATATTTATCCTTCTTCGTTTTCCTCTTTTATTTTATTCAATTTCTTCGCCTCTTTTGCTTGTTTCTTCGCTGCTTTTTCAGCCTTTTTTGCTGCTTTAGCGGCTTTCTTTTCCGCTTTGAGTCGTTTTTTCTCTGCCTTTGCTGCTGCTTTTTCAGCTTTCATTGCTTTTTTAGCAGCTTTGAGGTCAGCTTTTTGGTCTTTCATTTGGGCTTTTTCTTGCTTAACGACTTCTTTAGTACTTTGAGCAACAGCCGTTTGTCCGAACAAGAACATGGCGAAGAATGCCATGACTAAGAATTTAATACGTAACTTCATATTTTTATTTTTTATAAAAGTCGGGTGTATTTGATGATTTTTGAATGAATTAATGTTGAATGATATAAACCCTCTGTATATTTTATACGTGTAAACCTCAATTGGTTACGGATTGAGGGTACTTTGTTTTTCGGGATTTGGAATTTGGTGCTTGGAATTTCCTATTTTATTACTTTCAAGCTCAAATCTTTACTATGATAAGAGTGTGTCAATGCACCTACGGAAATGTAATCCACTCCCGTCTCTGCAATGGGGCGTACCGTATCCAAATTGACGCCGCCGGAGGCTTCTGTATTGAAGGTTTCGCCAATCAGCTCCACTGCCTCACGAGTCGTTTTTAAATCAAAATTATCCAACATAATCTGTGTGACAATGCCTTTACCGACTTCCATTACTTCGCGCACCTCATCTAAGTTGCGGGTTTCGATAGTGAAGCCGAGATTTAAACCATTTTTCGCTTGATAATCAGCCACACTTTGAATGGCTTGCGTGATACCGCCACAGGCATCTACATGATTATCTTTTACCATAATCCAATCGTATAACCCGAATCGATAATTAGTCGCGCCACCGATGCGTACTGCCCATTTTTCGAGAAAACGGAGTAGGGGAGTGGTCTTGCGGGTATCAAGCAATTTGGCAGATGTACCTTCGATTTTATCCACAAATTCACGACTCAGCGTAGCGATGCCACTCATGCGCTGCATGGCGTTGAGTGAAAGTCGTTCGGCTTGTAACAGGGCGCGGGAATTGCATTCGACAGTAAATGCTACGTCACCGTATTTGGCGCGTGTACCATCGGGCATCATGAGGTTAAACTCGACGCTTTCATCTACGCTTTTGAAAATACGCTCTGCAAGCGTGATACCTGCCAGCACACAATCAGATTTGACTAATAAGCGCGCTTTCGTGCGAGCATCTTCGGGTATACACGCGAGCGAAGTATGGTCGCCTTCGCCTACATCTTCGCGAAAAGCACGAGTGATAAAATCGTTGATTTGTAGGTCGGTAGGTTCTTGGATTAAAGTCGATAGTCGATAGTCCATAGTCGATAGTTGGTGGTCAATAACCCATGACTCTCAGAAGTCTGACTGCTGACTTCTGACAATAAAATGGTCTGACTTCTGAATAAATTTTCGCAAAAATACATTTTCTCCCATAAAAAAAGACATCCCTTGCAGGATGCCTTAGTTCATCATTTTTTCACTAAATTCTTATGGAATGTGGTCTTTGGGACGCTTTATTCTTCTTCGATGCCGAGTTCCTGAATCAACAGGTGCTCGTTGTCGCTTTGTTTCATGTAAAAACTGACGCGATACATAGTGTCGCCAATTTTCATATTGCCAATACAATAATGTAATTTGTCGTTATTCGTGCCTTTATGAACAAGTTTGAAGGATTTTGGCGGATAGTCCACAAAAAACTTCTTGACAACTTGCTCGGCTTGCGCTTTGCTGTAAATACCTTCCTCATCCAGTACAATGAGTTCGACATTATCATCAAAGTATTCTGCAAGTGTGGCAGCATCTCCCGCGCTCAACGCCTTCGCAATCGTATTAAAGTCTGTAATACTTTGCGTGATAGGTGCGAACATCAGGATAAATAAAATCGTTTTCATTCTTTAATTTAAAATTTTGAATGCGTGATAAAATTACGTTTTGGTGTTTCACTCATTCACACCCTCTAAATTACGAATTCTATGCCAATTTTATAATTCTCGCTATGATTTGTATTTGGCAAATGTTTTTAATGATTGACAATTAAGGTATTACGCTAATTCTAATTCCATTATGCAGATATCTCCCACCGATAAGGAAGTTGCAAATTTAAAGTCTGATTTCTTTTAAAACTGCCCCGTAGTTGATTCTTAATTTAAAATGATTTTTAGGTATAATTTCATAGCCATTAATAAATATGAACGGAATTGACCATTAATTGGGTAGCACTGTTAAGTGCAAAATGTTGGTAGCTTTTGGTGAAAGTTCGTTCTGAGTGCCGTTAGGTACTCCATATTGCGAACCTAAAGGCTCGCTTGACGTATTTGTATTGGAAATTTTACCAATATTCGACCTCTAACGAGGTCATATAACGTTTTGCCCAATTAATGGATAATTCCGAATATGAATAGCGTCATAATTGTTTGTTATTTTGCAATAATGAAAACTTATAATGTGTCATTTCTAAGACATTTTAGTGGATAGCATTGTGTGAGAGATTGCCAAGAAAAATATATGTCGTGCAAGTGACAATACCATATGAGTTGAGTATATAAATTTAAGACAATACAGCAATTTTTACCCTCGTCCAATAGCAAATATAACTAACCTCTCCAAAACTTGCGTTCTGATTTTTCCGCACATAAAGACATTTTACA
>JAHDEO010000197.1:5691-12175 GCA_020628725.1 Saprospiraceae bacterium | reverse complement strand
AAAAAAAGCCCCGACAGACCTAAATCCGCCGAGGCAAACCCAATTACATTTTCTATAAGTTAGTTGATGGGGCTTGAGAGTTTATTGAGTGATTAGTATCTAATAATTTCGCTCTGCGAAATTTCCCTTAATAAACTCAATAAACCTATAAACTCTCCTCCACGCTATACTCATTGACGGCATCCGAGATTTCGTAGCCTAAGCGTAGTCCTTCTGTACAGTCCATGCGGATATGAACGCCGAGTGGTATGCGGGAGTAGGCATTTTCTTCTGCCATGTCTTCAAAAGTATTGAAATTACGAGGCGCACCTAAGAACTCATCTCTACCTTCATGCGAACGGTCGGTAAAGTCAGTATTGTTGCCGAAGAAGTCGATGAAAATACCCGCCGCAGCCGACGCAAAGCAAGAGTGACCCGATGGGTAGCCGGGGAAACTCGGATTGGGCCAAGGTATCAAGCTGAATAAGTTGGTCTGGAAATCAGGATCCATATGTTCCTGAATATAAACGCTTGGACGCATCACCATATATTCGTATTTATCTGCCCAAGTGGAGACCGCTGCATCGTTGAGAGAGAAGCCGAGTTTGAGATTCATGTGAAGCGCGTCGGCAAGACTCATTTGATATTGCTGAATCAATTGACCTGCGATAGAAACCTGTCGTGCAGGTGGGCTAAACATCAGGTTTTCTACATCATCACTCCAAAATTCGGCTATCCAAAGCTGCTCTGTGTCCGTAGTTGCTGCAGTGTTATTAGCATCATATACTTCTTGCATTTCTGCATAGTATGCACTGCTTGGGTTGGTGCTGTATTCCATCGGTGGAGCCACTGTCGAAGTCTCATCCGTACCGATAACGAAGGTACGTACGCTGCTCCAGTATGGGAATAATGCACGCTCCGGCTCGGCAGAGAAAGTCCAGTAACCGGCTCCCGTAGGTGGTACATAAGAGGTTGGCTGTGGGTCGAGCATCTGCGTCTCTGCTTCGGTATCTGTCTGACTAAACTCAATGATTTGCTCGGCTACCGATGCGCCCCATGCTCTCGAATCATTGACTACGCGTTGCGATACGCCATTGTCCAATTGGTCTTCAATATCATCTTCCAAGTCTTCAATTCGGTTGTCGGCATTATTGGGTACATTGATAAGGAAATGCTCTAAAACATCTGCATAACAAGTATTTAGGGCAATTTGGTAATTAATTTCATCATCGTTATCTCCGCCGCCCGGACCACCGCCACCGCCGGGACCGTTGCCACCACCGGGACCATTACCGCCACCACCACCGTTGCCGGTTCGTTGGATGTTCAAGCCTGGAATTAGATTACTGTTAGATATAAAACCGGGCATGGCAGGTACACCCGTTTCGTAAGCTGCCAAGTTGATGTAAGCAATCGCTCTTGCACTACCGTTGGGTCGCATCCCAAGTGCATAACGCTCTAATTCGAGAAACAAATCAATCCAATCTACTACGATACGTGCATTTACTGTGTTAAAATCATCTACATCACCGCCACCGGGACCGCCATTTCCACCGCCGGGTCCGCTATTGCCGCCACCCGGTCCGCCGCCACCACCACGTTGTGTATTATCGTCGGCATCTGCTACCTGCAGAACAGCAATTTCATCAAATTCGTCATTATCATTTGCACAGGATTGTAGGATTAGGGATAGCATCGTGATGGCGAAAAACCATTTTACTTGTTGGTACGTCATAATTCTCTTTTTTGTGTTTAATTCAAGTTACGTGTTACGATTTGCGGGTTTTCAAGATGCAATATGAAGCAATGGATATAGGAAAATCAAAACAAATATCATTTCTTTTAAATGTATTCGATTAGCTTGTAACTCGCAACTCGATAACTCGTAACTTGAATTGTTTATTTAAAAATCAAATGTCGGCTTAAAGACCGATGGCGAAATAAATGACCTACCTGATATTTTCTTTTAGTGTTTTGTTAACATTCGGATGAAATCTATAATAAGTGGTGGCTGTTTTGTGGAAGTTTAAGTATTGAAAATTAGACTAAAGTGCTGATATTTAAACCTATAAGGTTTGCAAAACCTTATAGGTTTTCGCAGTTTTTCAATGGAAATAATTACCAATCTTCGAGAAGTTTTTTTTGAAATTATTAAGGAAAATAATTTTTGAAAAAAAAGTAGCACAGACTTCCAGCCTGTTTTTATGTGTAATGTTTTTACAGAAAAAATAAACAAATCTGACGTGCAGACTGGAAGCCAAGGGCAAACGCATGAAAATGTTTTGTCCCGATGGGACAATGAAAAATGTTACTTTTTATCAAATGCTACCGACCTTCTGCCTCTAACGAGGCATTTCAAGCACGAAAATGTTCCGTTAGGAACAAAATATCGGTAAAAAAACATCAAAAAGAAGTTTGGAGTGCCGTTAGGTACTCAATATTTGCCACAATAAAATTTCATGCGTTTGCCCTTCTGGAAGCCTGTATTACAAAAAAAGCCTCAACAGAACAATCTGTCAAGGCTTAATATTTTCTATTTATTGGAATTTTAATTCAAAAGGTTCTTAGTGTCCGTCCCCGTCACCTCACTCAAATCAGAAGTCAACGAATCGACTTTCAGTTCAGGATATTCAATGGCATCAATACGTGCGACCATCGAATCGCGTAGATGTTCGTAAGTCGGAACGAGCTTTTTCGGTAGCGGCTCAGGCGGCGGGAATTTGAGGCGACGGTGATTGACTTGTCTGCCATCTTTCCAGAATCGGAAACATACATGCGGACCCGTAGCCTTACCTGTACTACCCACATAACCAATGACCTGTCCCTGCTTTACTTTCTTTCCAACACGCATTCCTTTGGCAAAGCCGTTCATGTGAAGGTACTGTGTAGAGTAGCGATTATTGTGACGGATTTTGATGTATTTACCATTGCCGCGTGTATAGCTGGCTTTGGAAATTGTACCGTTACCGACCGCATAAATTGGTGTGCCGCGTGGTGCTGCGTAATCCGTACCTAAGTGTGCTTTACGACGCTTGTCGACAGGATGATAGCGCATTCCATAACCCGATGAAATCCGTGAATACTTCACAGGTGCACGCAAAAACGCACGTTTCATCGACTTGCCTTCGCCGTCGTAGTAACCCACAAATTTTTCGACATCAGGTTCGTAATACATCGCATAGGTATCGTCTTCGTAATGTTTGAACACGCCTCCATGTATGCGCCCAACACCTACGCGTTCGCCTTCTATGAATTTTTCATCAAAAATCAACTTGAACCTATCGCCCTTCTGTACGTGGTGAAAGTCAATGACCCAACCGAATACATCTTCCATATTCGCTGCCAGATCCATAGACAAACCATTGTCCATCATCGCATTCCACATCGAACTCTCAATAACGCCCGAAGCTACACGCTCACGAGTTTCTACCGGGCGCTCTATTTTTTTGACGCCTAAAGTATCGCGCAAATCAAAAACTACATAGAAATATGGATGCGGGTCGTAGATGAAGTATTGGGCAGTGGCGGGCGTTTTTTTATCGGTCAAAATTGTATATTCTTTACCGCTTCTAAGGTTGCGGACATCGAAGGTTTTCTTTGCTTTGCGAGAGAGCTTATCTATGGTAGGGTAGGGGACGTTATATTTGGAAAGGATATTGGCGAGAAATTCATTTTTGCCGATTTTGCCTTCGACTACATCCATCGAATCCACGACAATTTTATAACTCAACTTCGGTAAGTCAGGCATACTGACTAATGGGTCAACCACTTCGGGCGCAGCTTTTGCCAACGCCATTTTCCCATCATTCTTCCAATACAGATACGTTGTAGCTGCGATGGAACATATCACCGCCAAAACAACTGCTAACGCTAAAGCTACTCTTTTTTTATTCAGTGCCACAATTTATATGTTTGTTTTTTATTCGTAAAAAGCTGCGAGACTAACGTTTATCAGTTCGCTATCCGCAGCTACGCGAGTGGGGTATTTTCTCAATAGTGGTGGCAACGGATGGCAGACTGAATGACTTTCGTCCAATCAGTACAAATGTAACGAAATTAAGACGAAAATCGAGGGGTTTGTGGTCACTTTCAGATAGCGTTAACGTTTTTTGTGACAATGGTTACAGCTTTTTCAAGGCTTTTTTCGGGAGGATTTTCTTTATCATTTTTGCGGTACTTTCCTTTTTATCCAAAAATTTCCAACCGTCGTAGGCGGGGTCGTTGATGGCATACATTGTACTTTCTACCTTGATGTGAATTTGCTTGTTTTCTTTGTCGGTAGTTACATTTTCTTCACCATGCTGCATCTTCAACATCTCTGCGGTAAATTCGACTAAGTCAATACCTAAGCCTTCGTCTTCATCTTCTTCATCGGCTGCTTCATTCATGGTCATTGTCATATTGAAACCATAGGTAACAAGTGCGTATTTGACACCCTTTATTTTTTTGATTTTAGAAATATTTTTGATTTCCGAATCCGAAAATTCAATTAAAACCGTAGTATCGGCATACATTTCTGCCATCGCCTTTTCCAGAGCTTCCTTCGGGACAATATCAAATAATTTAGGATAAGAATAGTCCAATGAAGTGGCAATATCTTTTTGCTGTACCGCTTCAAAGTAGGTATCTAATGTGTTTCTCAGAGCCTCTTCACTGCCCTGCCCAAAGGCAGAAAAACTGAATAGTAAGGCAATTATTATGAGATGATTACGCATGATATTTACGGAATAACAAAACCGTCAGACGAACTTAATTCGCCTGACGGATATTTTAAAAAATTATTTTCTTTCCCACACTGAAGTGGAAGAAATAGTAACTGTGGTAGTTGCACCTCCGGTGGTAGAGGTAGAAGTTTCATTTTGTGAAATGACCAATTGGTCATCTGAATTGATAGTATAATTTGCTGATTGTTCGTCATTGGATGCATAGAGGTCAATACCATTATACTCCAATTCATAAAATGAGCCATTGATAGTAATTACATCACCATCCGTTGAGTAGGTGCCTGCTCCCGTTACATCAGAATAGTTGTCAACGCTATTCTGTGGTACTCCGCTGACAGTAGCCATAACGTTCATGTCATAACTGCCATCTGTTGTAAAATCACCGCCATCCAAGGTGAGGTCATAGGCAAGATTTTCGCCAGTTATGACTACATCGCTTATAACAGTTTGACCTGCAACTTCGGTCGTCATGTCAAGATCTATGTCAACCGAGATGGCTGTCCATGTGTCTTCCAAATCACTACTCGGAGTGGTTTCGTCGTCATTTCCGCAAGCTGCCAACAAAAGTGTCATTAATACAGCTAAGGTTAAGTTCGTTAATTTGTACATTTAAATTGTTTTAAAAATAGATTAAAAAATGTGTGTATAATTGTTTGGTTGTGTGAATGTTTCTTGTGTTTTATGTTGTGTGTAGAGTGATTTTGGCGATAATCTTCTTATCTTATAATAACGTCTTTCAAATATTCCTCCCCTAATTCTTCATTGATAAGTTGCATGATTTTATCTTTTCCGTAAGTCAATTCCTGTTTCAAAGACGAAGACGTAATGGTGAGATACAAGATTTCTCTACGGACGACAATTTCAGTGGTATAATTAGCAATCGTTTGTCCCATCAATTCGGGCCACAAGCTGTTAATTTTGGCTTGACGTAATTTGGTTTTAAACTGCCTGTCATTTGAAAGTCGTTGTAGAGCATCCTTTAATGTTTCGTCGTTATTTTGTCGCATGAATGTAGATCCTTTAGCACCTAACTTTAGTATCCTTTTGTCAAAAGTTGAGTTTCAGGTTGAAAGTTGTCATTGTTCAATTGCTTGATTGTTCTATTGTTATTATGGTTTTTTGCGAAGCAAAAAACTTATTTCAACCATGAAACAATATAGCAATGAAACAATTGTAGTGGCTTTGCCGCGTTGAGGAATTGAAAATTAGAAAAGCAATTCAAAGCTGGCGCAAATTTAGCGAAGATTTTCATAAAGTTCCTTGTTGAGAACCGGATTTGAATACATATATATTCTTGGCAAGTAATTGAAATACAAATCACTTCAAATATCTGGGGTGATTTTTTGTTAGAATAAATAATTGATAATCAATATCGTTTAATAAAAAAGCAATGCACGCATTATATTTTTCAATGCGTGCATTGCTTTTTTGTGTAAACTTCCCTAATTTCGCATTTGAAAAGAATATCCTTCTGAAAATCATTCAATTTCAGTATAAAAATTTTAAAAATAATACAAATTGGTCACAAGTGATTTGCGTAGCGAAATGAAAACCAATCACCGGTCACCAATCACCAACTTATCAAACAAAAATGGAGTTACAACAAAAAATACTTGGCGGCGCAGAATTCCTCGTTGCTGAAACGCCCGCAGAAAGCGTATTTATTCCCGAGGAATTTAACGAAGAACAGCGCATGGTCGCGGATATGGCAAAGGATTTTATCGTGCAAAAAGTCCGCCCTGTAGATGCTGAATTGGAAAAACACAACCTTGATTTGCTCA
>JAHDEO010000197.1:0-5591 GCA_020628725.1 Saprospiraceae bacterium | reverse complement strand
GCAAAAACCAAAGCCATTCTTTCTGACGACGGTAAACACTACATTATTAATGGTCAGAAAATGTGGATTACCAACGGCGGTATCGCTGATGTTTTTGTGGTATTCGCACAGATTGATGGCGACAAATTCACCGGATTTATTGTAGAAGCTGGTTGGGATGGCGTATCTCGCGGTGCGGAAGAGCGCAAACTTGGTATCAAGGGGTCTTCGACTTGTCAGATATTTTTTGAGAATGTAAAAGTACCAGTAGAGAATGTATTGGGGCAGATTGGAAAAGGACATCGTATCGCATTTAATATCTTGAATATCGGACGTATCAAACTCGGTGCAGGTGCACTTGGCGGAGCTAAATTGGCGGCAGACCACGCTATAAAATATGCCAATGAGCGTCAGCAATTCAAGCAATCTATCAGCAATTTTGGTGCAATACAACACAAACTCGCAGAGCAAGCAATTCGCATGTATGCTGTAGAAGCGGCGGTTTATCGTGCCAGCGACAACATTCAGGAGAAGGAAGACCAACTCCTCGCTGAAGGAAAATCGCACAACGAAGCCTTACTCGGTGCTGCCGAAGAATACGCCGTAGAATGCGCCTTACTCAAAGTCGCAGGTTCGGAAGTATTGGATTATGTCGTAGATGAAGGTTTGCAGATTTACGGCGGTATGGGCTATTCAGAAGAAGCACCAATGGCGCTAACGTGATGCCCGTATCAACCGTATTTTTGAGGGTACGAACGAAATCAATCGTATGCTTTCTGTTGACATGTTGATGAAACGTGCAATGAAGGGCAAACTCGATATCATGACGCCTGCGATGGCAGTTCAACAAGAGTTGATGTCACCACCTTCGGCGAATGGTCACGGTGCAAATGGTTCGGTATTTACAGATGAAAAACACGCGGTGAAGGATTTGAAAAAAGCCTTCCTGATGACTGCCGGAGCTACCGTACAAAAACTAATGCAAGCACTCAAAGATGAGCAAGAAATTCTGATGTATCTCGCAGATATGATGATGGATATTTACGTGGCAGAGTCGGTGATTTTGCGCGTCGAAAAACTCATTCAATTGCGCGGACAAGAGGCTTGCAGCGCACAGATTGATATTGCAAAAGTATTCGTAGGCGATGCCAATGAACGTATCGCACTCAATGCGCGTAATTGCATCCGTTCGTGGGCAGAAGGCGATGAGAAGATGGTGTTAATCAAAGGTTTACGTCGTTTTACGAAGTATGAAGGTGTCAATGCAAAAGTGGCGCGTCGTCGTATCGCACAGGTGTTGATTGATGCGGATGAGTATTGTTTCTAAGAAATTTACGGACGTTTTTGTTCGTTATCTTATAGAATGTTAATGAAGAAGAGGTGACTTTGGTTGCCTCTTTTTTTTGTGTTATTCCTCCTTCTACATAAAAAACCGCTTCGTAGGGGACGAAGCGGTTCTGTGTGTATTTTCCTTGTGTTTATTCAATATCTAAAAAGTCCATCTAAGGCTCAATTGTGGACGAGAAGATTGATTGTTCCATTGAACACCAATCCCATCCAGACGGATTTTATCGGCATCCATTGAACTCGTTATAGAATTGTTGTGAATATCTACACTTTTATAAATGTTCTTTTTACTATTACTCTTCAAAACAAGTGAGGTAATATAGCTGCCTACTACTATAGTTGCACCAGCTAAAAACATGGGTTTATCCAATGCTAAGTCGAAGAATCCTGAATAGTCTGAACCAGATTTTTCTTCTCCAATGAATAACCCTACAACCCCTGTTATCATACCCAATGCAGCAACCCCACCTGTAACTGGTATCATTTTCTCCTGTTTGAATGCTTTGTCAAGTAAAGCCTCTGCCTCACTGTCTCTCAAGTAGAACCTTAATTGTTCTCCATTTTTACCAAGACCTCGCAGCTTCTCATCACCTTCGACCTTGAATAGTATTCTGCTACGGGTAACGTATCTGCCTTGGTCTCTACTTGTCTTATGAGTTTTTTTATACTGCCATTGCATTCGAGGTGATTCATAAGTCGTATTAGAGTCTTCAATAATGGTGATTTTTTGTTGAGCTGATAGAGAAAACGAATTGAAAATGAATAAGATAAGGAAGGGTAAAATAATGTTTTGAATTTTCATGATTTATAATGTTATTTAAGAGATGACGAGGAAGTTTTTGTTCCGGGAGGATGTAATTTAGGCGGAAGAACTTTCTATCATCCATGATAAAAAATAAAATTGCCAGTGAAATTACGTATTCTGATGGAAAATGAAAGAAACTGAAAGGGATTTTTCGGAAAACAGATGATAAGATACCCGAAAATAACAAAACCGCTTCGTGGGGAACGAAGCGGTTTCGTGATTTGCATGACGACTTTTTCAGAACATTATCATAAATCGTTTATTTTTTAATTTTTGATGTTTGTCAATTTCTAATACTAAAAATTTGCTGTATTGTTGGGCTGTAAACCCTCTAAAAATTTCTAAATCTTCTTTTTCTTCTGTTTCGTTGAGTGCATCAATATAGGCAGCTCTATCCTCTGTAAAAAATTTCAGTAGGGGGTGTTGGTGGTAGCATAAAATGTAATTCATCAGCAATCGGGCGGTTCTGCCATTGCCGTCCACGAAGGGGTGGATATTGACGAAGTTGTAGTGTACGTCTGCGGCTAATTTGGTGATGTCAATGCCCTTAATATCGTCTAATCTTGTGTTGACAGCTTCGCAAAATTCTTCTAATAAGGCAGGAACTTTGTCGTAAGACGGGAAATATTTTTTATCCACATACACCTGCAATAAGCGTAAATCGCCCTTCGCCGCATCAAAATTTCCTAAAGCGGTGTTGTGAACCGTTCCCGTATGTTTCATCACCGCCGCATTGACTTCTTGGATAAATTTAACCGTAAATTTCCGCTTTTTAAAGGCTTCTTCTTTGATGAATAAAAATGCTTCGTAATGGTCTTTGACCATAAGGTGGTCGGTGAGGGGCTTGCCGCCTGCGGTGATGTTTTGCTCTAATAGGACTTTGGTTTCCGTTTCGGTGAGGCTGCAACCTTCTATCTTCGTGGAATGCCATACAATGGACATCATGCTGAATTTTTCGTAATCCACATGGTCTTCCAATGTCAGACTTTGATAGTCTTGTATGAGTTGTGTTAGTTCATTCCACATATATTCTCTCAACATTATTTCTTCTTCAAATATTTGAATAAATCATCTACTGAAACGGTAAAATTAATCCCTTCGCAAGACACCGAATCGCCTGATTTGTAAATGGTTTTGATTTGGTAATCACCGTTTTGAGGATGCTTAAAAACTTCAAGTTGAAGGTCGTTTAGGTTGGCAATCCAGTATGCGGGAATATTGGCGGCGGCATAAACGGGCATTTTTTCTGTTCGGTCTTTTTCCAATGATTTATCCGCTACTTCGATGCAAAAATATATATCTTCGTCCGGCTTCAACTCTTTTCTCGCATAATCATCTTCTCTGAATTTTGCTGCAACCAAGTCAATCGAAACCTGATTGTATTGGTCAAGCCTAATCGGGCAGTGAACAAAAGGCGTTACTTTCTCACTCAAGTCTCTGAACAACCAACGCATGAGGCGGTTTTTGATACCGGAGTGTTGTGTGCTTTGCTTGTAGCGTTTGATAATTCGACCATTCAGCAATTCCAAGCGTTCATCCTCATCCAAAATGCCTGATTCGTACATTTTTTGGTATTCTTCGGATGTGAATTTGCGGAGTGTGTTGTTGTCCGTAGTTGGTGTGGCTTGTGCTTGTGCGGTCATATCCAATCATTTTTTGTAAAAATACGGTTTTTTGAGGAGAAAATCGCGTCACACCTCTACCGCTTCTGCATACACATGCTCACCTATCAAAGTCACCTCCAATGCCAATTCCAACTTCGCTATCGTCTCTAAAGTCATATTTTCTGTGCCTTTGAGTAGCTTGCTGACTTGCTGCGGGGAAACTTCAAGACGTTCTGCCAATTGCTTTTGGGTTAAGCCCTGTGCTTTGAGTGCTTTGTTGATTTTGAGGGCAATTTGACGGGAATGGCGCAGCCATGCTTTGTTGGCTTCGCGCCACTCGGCTTTGGTTTGCCAATTGCTTTTGTTGTCGGCGAGGGTGCTGTCTAATTTATTTTCGATGTCTTTAATTGCCATGTTATTCCAATTGTAAATATTCAAAATCGTATTCGTCAAACAAGCCTTCGTCAATCAGGTATTGTTTGGTTAATTCGAGTTTGTAGAGTTCAAAACGGAGGTGTTCGCGTTGCATGTCGGGCGTTAATTTGATAGCACCGCCGGAGACTACATAAATGTTTTTCGCAATGCGTATCGCATAAACTCTCAACCAACTCTGCCGCCTCACTCCATAGGCTTTGCTTTTTTGTAAATCTCTCAACCGATACTCCGCATTATTGAGTGGTTTGAATAGCGTTTGTAGATTTTCGTCTTGTTCGGTTTGACCGAGCGTGGCAATTTCGATTAATTGTTGTTCCAATCGTGCTGCATCTTTCAAGGTGTATTCAATCGCTTCATCTATCGTGATGTCACCGTAAAATCCAGCGGTGAGGTCATCGGTATGTTCGGTGAAAAAATCCAATAAATAACGCACATCCGTCCAATCGTCAAACAAGCGTTCAAATTCATCTACTTCAATATCTTCATATTTTACCGCCACCAAACTCTTAGCAACTACAGCAAATATACCGTCTATTTCCATAAAAATCAACTTGTAGGTTTACTTTTTGATTCGTTTCAACGTAAATATACCTGAAAAATTATTTTTTGAGGAGAAATACACGGTACGCACGTAGCATACACACGCGAGGGAACGGGCGGGAAGCACCCGTCTATGTAAAAAACCGCTTCGTGGGGGACGAAGCGGTTTTTGGGCAGTAGTCAATATTTGCTCATACAACTATAATTTCGTATTTTTATGGTATGAAAAATACCGCGATACTGAAAAAAATATACACTCGTGAAGAATATCTCACTTTAGAAACTCAAAACGATTTTAAAAGTGAATATTACGCAGGAGAAATCTTTGCAATGGCAGGTGGCTCGCTAAATCATAGCTTAATTGCTGCCAACACAACGCGAGGGCTTGGCAATGCCCTTCGTGATAAAGATTGTATCGTTTTGAGTAGTGACCTTAAAATACGTCTTAATCACTCTGATGCCTATGTATATCCCGATGTATCAGTCGTATGCGGTGAGCCTGATTACCATGATGACCGTTCCGATATTATTACCAATCCTACCATAATTATTGAAGTTTCATCGCCTTCTACGGCAGACTTTGACCGTCAGGAGAAAATGTTGCGGTATATTCAAATACCTTCTTTGCAGGAATATGTCATTATTGATTCGCGGAAGATTTTTGTGCAGGTATTCAAACGACATGAAAAAGGAAAATGGCTGACCTCACTCTACGAATCTCTTGATAGCGAAGTAGCTTTGGAGACGATTGATGTGAATATATCCATGCGAGAGATTTACTTCAAGGTAGAATTTGAAACACCGAAATAACACCTACCACACAGTTTTTTTTGAGGAGAAATACACGGTACGCACGTAGCATACACACGCGAGGGAACGGG
>JAHDEO010000196.1 GCA_020628725.1 Saprospiraceae bacterium | reverse complement strand
TAGCCTAAAATTTTGGAGTGCAAATATCTAGCTTTTTACTTGAAATTCCAAATTTATGACATTAGGATTGCTTTCCATGCCTTCGTAGGCGTAATCGTGTGTGGTCAAGATTTCTGTTCCACTCTTGCGAACTACGATGGTATGTTCGTAATGCGCCGATGGTTTTCTATCTGCCGAAACGACTGTCCAACCATCTCTCAAGGTTTTGACTCGTCGTGTTCCCATATTAATCATGGGTTCCACTGCGATGACGAGTCCATCTTGAAGTTTGTTGCCTTTCCCTCGCCTGCCGTAGTTCGGAACTTGTGGGTCTTCGTGCAAACTTTTCCCTAAACCATGCCCGACTAACTCGCGTACCACACCATATCTACATTCACGCTCTGCATAGTTTTGCACAGCGAAACCAATATCCCCAATACGCTTACCAACCACCGCAACATCAATAGCACGATACAAACATTCATTGGTGACTTCCATGAGCTTCATGACTTCTTCACTCACTTCACCTATCGGGTAAGTAAATGCACAATCACCATAATACTCATTCAGAATGACGCCACAATCTACCGATACTATATCACCTTCTTCAAATGGCTTATTCGACGGAATTCCATGTACGACCTGTTCATTGATAGATACACACAATGTCGCCGGAAAATCGCCGTAACCTTTGAAGCCGGGAATCGCATTATGGTCACGAATAAATTCTTCTGCTGCCTTGTCAATATTTTCGCCCGTCTCTCCGGCGCGAATCATACTCGCTACTACTCCGTGCGTGCGCGAAACCAAGTCCGCACTTAAACGCATCAACTCTATCTCCTCGTCTGTTTTATAATAAATCTGTTTATATCTTCGTCTCATTAATAATTTTGAATGAATGAATTTTGAATGAATGAATTTTATTTAACTAATTCGTCGCATCCAGAATTCTAATTACTAATATTTATCAATATTAAAACAGATTTTTATTTAATTGTTGTGGTTTCGTTATTTATCAACTTCAAAATAATATAACAATGAAGTAATAAAATAATGAAACAATTTCTACATCGGCGCACCGATGGTCATACCGCTTCTTCTACCTTTGACTTTACCTGTTTTCACCAATCCGTCATAACGGCGCATCAATAAGTGACTCTCAATTTGCTGTAAAGTATCCAATACTACACCTACCATAATGAGGAGAGATGTACCACCAAAGAACATCGCAAAACCGATATTTACACCACCCAATCTCGCTGCGAATGCAGGTAGGATAGAAATGAGTCCTAAGAAAATAGAACCCGGTAATGTAACACGCGTCGTTACGGTGTCGATAAATTCAGCTGTACTCGCACCCGGTTTTACACCCGGAATAAAAGCGTTTTGACGCTTAAGGTATTCGGCGTGCTGTTGCGGATTTACAATCAAAGCCGTGTATACATACGTGAAGATAACGACTAAGAAGAAGTAAATAATATTATATGGTACAGATGTAAAATCGTTCAAAGCTACAAGCCATTGAGGTGGTGCCTCGTTTGCACCCATAGCAAATTGTGCTACGGTAGCTGGCAAGAACATCAATGCCTGTGCGAAGATGATAGGCATTACCCCTGCCGCATTTACTTTTACGGGGAGGTAGTCCCGTACGCCTGTGACAGGTGCTTGAGTTTGTCCGCGCCCGACCATACGCTTGGCGTATTGTAGTGGGATGCGGCGTACTGCCTGAATGATAAGTATCGTGACCGCCGTAACCGCAACGAGTGCCGCCAAAACCAATACGAAGCTAATCAAACCACCTGTTCCTCCTGATAAGCGTAAGTCGATTTCACCAAAGAACGCTGATGGAAGTGTTGCGATAATACCAATCATGATGAGCAATGAAATACCATTACCGATACCTCTGTCGGTGATACGCTCACCGAGCCACATCGCAAGGATAGTACCTGCCGTGAGGATAATGATATTGGATGCCCAGAATGTAAACGGACTGATACCCGGAGATACTGCGCCGGGGAAAGTCGCGTTGATATAAGTCAAGTAACCACCTGCTTGTACCAATGTAATAGCAACGGTTAACCAACGTGTAATTTGATTGAGCTTTCTTCTTCCTGACTCGCCCTCTGTTTTTTGTAATTTTTGGAAATAGGGTACGGCAAAGCCTAAGAGCTGCACGATAATCGATGCCGAGATATATGGCATGATACCGAGTGCAAAGACTGCCGCATTGTTGAACGCACCACCCGTGAATGAATTGAGCAATCCGAGTAGGTTGTTTTGTCCGGCAGCAGCATTTTCGAGTGCCGCAGGGTTGATACCGGGCAATACCACATACGAACCAAAACGGAACAACATCAATAGTGCCAACGTAAACAGGATGCGTTTACGCAGGTCTTCTATCGACCAAATGTTTTTGAGTGTGGTGATGAATTTGTTCATTGTACTATTTTTTAGTCCATAGTCCGTAGTCCATAGTCGATAGTTTGTAGTCCGTGGCTGTCTTTCGTTTGCCTTTGGACTATCGACTATGGACTATCGACTACAAAGTAGTTGCTGTGCCTCCTTGTGCTTCGATAGCTGACTTCGCTTTTTCTGAGAAAGCGTGTGCAGTGACTTCGAGCTTGCAAGTTAAATCGCCATTGCCGAGAATTTTGACTTTATCTTTTTTCTTGACAATACCGTGTTCCGCAAGTGCTTCAGGCGTGATGGTTTTGATACCGTATTTTTCAGAAATCGTTTCTAATCGTGCCACGTTAATTGGTACGTATTCTACACGATTGATATTTTTGAAACCACGCTTTGGCGTACGCTGAATCAATGTCACGCCACCACCTTCAAAACCTTTTTTGCGAGAGTAGCCCGAACGCGATTGCGCCCCTTTGTGTCCGCGTGTAGATGTACCTCCTCTTCCGGAACCTTGTCCTCTACCTACACGTTTGTTCTTTTTGACTGAACCTTTAGCCGGCTTTAAATTATGAAGTTGCATTGTTTGTATTTTAGTCGATGGTCGATAGTCCATAGTCCATAGGCGGACAAAAGGCATACGACTGAATCAATTTAAAGTTCTTCCACCTTTACTAAGTGGGATACTTTTCTAATCATGCCCTCAATTTGAGGCGTCAATTCATGCTCTACGGATTGGTGCATTTTGCGTAATCCAAGTGCTTTGACGGTGTCTTTTTGTCGCTTACTGCGGTCAATGACACTTTTGACTTGTGTGATTTTTACTCTTCCCATTTTGTATGAGTTGCGAGTTGCGAGTTGCGAGTTACAAGTTTGTTTTTTTTGTTTCACAAAAAATCACAACCTTACAACTGTTTTACTCTGCAATTCGTTGCTTATCCGTTGAATAATTTATCCATTGTGATGCCACGCGCCTTCGCAATTTCCATTGGGCTGCGAAGTTGTGTAAGGGCATCAAGCGTAGCTTTGATAACGTTGTGCGGATTGGACGAACCTTGTGTTTTTGCCAATACGTTTTGAATACCGGCAATTTCCAATACTGCACGCATCGGACCACCCGCGATTACACCTGTACCATCAGAAGCAGGTTTGATGAGTACTTTACCGGCACCGTATTTTCCTTTTACTGCATAAGGAATAGTTCCTTTGTGCAATGGAAATTCGATAACGTTTTTCTTAGCATCGTCAACAGCTTTGGCGATAGCTTCTTGTACGTCACGTGCTTTACCCAAGCCGTGTCCTACTTTGCCTTTGCCATTACCAACCACAACGACTGCCGCGAAGCTGAATGTACGACCACCTTTTGTCACCTTAGCAACACGATTCAGGTTGACGAGTTTTTCTTTAAACTCTGATTCCTGAACAGATGCTTGTCTATCGCCACGACCTCTGCCGCCCCTGCGATTGTCGCGACCACCGCGATTATTGCCACCGCCTCGGTTGTTACCACCGCCGCGATTGTTATTTCTGTTATTATTATTTCTGTTATCAGACATAATACAAGTTTAAGTGGAAGTTTAAGACTAAGTTTAAGTTCAGATAGTGAGTTTTGGCTTCGCCAAAACAAGTATTTTAAACTTAAACTTAAACTTAAACTTGTTCTTATAAATTTAGTCCTCCTTCTCGTGCGCCGTCAGCGAGTGCTTTTACGCGTCCGTGATAGAGGTAGCCGCTTCTGTCGAATACTACGTTTTCGATGTTGTTGTCTTTTGCTCTGGAAGCCAAGAGTTTACCGACTTCTTTTGCTTGCTCAACTTTGTTGTCGCCACTGCCGCAAGCCGCATCTCTAGATGAAGCCGCGCAGAGTGTATCACCACTCAAGTCGTCAATAATTTGAGCATAGATTTGCTTATTGCTGCGAAATACGCTTAAACGCGGTATTGAGGTAGTACCACTGATTTTTTTACGAATACGTCTTTTAATTTTGTTGCGACGTACTACTTTTTTAGCTGTTGCCATTATCTTGTTTACTTTTTGTTTGAAATGATCCGCAAGAACTCAATGAGTGAATGAATGAATTTTGAATGAGTGAATTATCTAAATTTAACATTCATCTTGCGACTGCCATTTCGTAAGTAAATTATTTTAATTCTGTTGGTGGTAAATTTGTTAACTAATGGGTTTGTACAATTTTGCTTCGCAAAATTTCCCCCTTAATAAGCTCATAAACCAACAACTTAATAAACTTAAAATTACGCTCCTGCTGCTTTACCGGCTTTACGGCGAATTTCTTCTCCTTGGAATCTAACACCTTTACCTTTGTACGGCTCCGGTTTACGGAAGGCGCGGATTTTGGCTGCCACTTGCCCGATAAGTTGTTTGTCGTGACTTTCCAAGTTGATTCTCGGCGGCTGTCCTTTGACAGATTCCGTAACGACTTTTACCTCATCCGGTACGTAGAAGAAGATGGGGTGGGAGTAACCCATAGACATTTCTAAAAGCTGTCCTGAGTTAGAAGCACGATAACCGACACCGTGTAGTTCCAGCACAATTTTGTAGCCTTCTGAAACGCCTGTTACCATATTATTTATCAAGGCACGGTACAGACCATGCATGGCGCGATGACGCTTTTGGTCAGTCGGGCGTGCTATAGTCAATGTGCCGTCTTCGATTTCTACTTTCAAGTCCGGGTCAATTTTCTGCACTAACTCCCCCTTTGGTCCTTTAACTGTGACCGTACTTTTGTCCACTTTAATCTCAACGCCCGAAGGTATACTGATGGGTGCTTTTCCTATTCTTGACATGATAATTTATTTGAATGTAAAATGTAAAATACCAAATGTAAAATGTAAAAGTTATTTACGATTTACATTCATTAATAAACATAACATAAAACCTCGCCGCCTACGTTTTCTCTTTTTGCTTCTTTACCTGTCATTACGCCTTTTGACGTAGAGATAATAGCAATCCCCAATCCATTGATAACACGGGGCAGATTGTCTGCGCCAACGTATTTTCTTAATCCCGGCTTACTGATTCTTTGTAATTTACGAATAACAGGACGTTTGGTTCCTCTTTCGTATTTAACGGCGATTTTGATGACACCTTGTGGACCTTCTGCATCCTCAAATTTGTACTTGAGAATGTAACCTTGGTCGTACAAGATTTCTGTGATGCGTTTTTTGAGTTTAGATGCAGGAATTTCGACGATGCGGTGTCCTGCCATTTGTGCGTTGCGGAGTCTTGTGAGATAGTCCGCTATTGGATCTGTTACAATCATTTTTATATATTTTCTTCGGCAACCTATTTTTTAATTTTGAATGTTGAATTATGAATTTTGAATGACGCTCATTTTACGTATTTTATTCAAAATTCATTCATTCATAATTCAAAATTAGAAAGCGCAACGTGATTTTTTGCTCAGTCTGTCCGAATTCTTTTTTTAACGGCAAACGTTTTTTGTTTGCGTTAAATAAATAATCACTTGAAATCTTAACTTACGCCAGATTTTAGTTTGATAATTTTTTTCCTATATGTCATGCGAACCGCAAGTTCGCGCTACGTCATTACCAACTTGCTTTGGTAACGCCGGGAATTTTACCTTCTAATGCCAATTTGCGGAAAGCGACACGGCAGATGCCAAAGTCACGCATGTAACCTTTTGGTCGTCCGGTGAGTCCACATCTGTTTTTGAGACGTACCGGAGATGCGTTGCGCGGCAATTTGTCGAGTGCATCGTAGTCACCCGCAGCTTTGAGTGCAGCGCGTTTTTCGGCATATTTGGCTACCATTCTTTCACGCTTTCTTTGACGTGCGATTACTGATTTCTTAGCCATAATTTATTTTTAAATTCCAAATGACAAAATCCAAATTCCAATTCGTTTTACACTTTACTTTCGTTTGGATGCTGTCTATTGGCGATTCTAAATTCTTAGTTGTTGTTTTGATTTTGGAAAGGTAAACCCATCAATTTGAGCAATTCGAGAGCTTCGGCGTCTGTTTTTGCCGTGGTGACAAAAGTGATGTCCATACCAGTGATTTTATTGATTTTATCAATATCAATCTCAGGGAATATGATTTGCTCCTTGATACCTACCGAGTAGTTGCCACGCCCATCGAAACTCTTGTCGCTGATACCACGAAAGTCACGTACACGCGGAAGTGCTACATTTACAAATCTGTCAAGAAACTCATACATTTGTGCGCCACGCAATGTAACACGCACACCAATGGGCATTCCTTCACGCAACTTAAAGTTCGATACAGATTTTTTGGCTTTTACCGATACGGCTTTTTGTCCCGCAATGAGGGTCATTTCGCCTAAGGCATTGTCTACCAATTTCTTATCAGAAGTCGCTTCACCTACACCTTGATTAAGGCAAATTTTGGTGATTTTTGGCACCTCCATAATGGAACCATATTGGAACTTCTCCATTAGTGCAGGTACTGCTTCATTCAAATATTTTTCTTTTAAACGTGCCATGATTAAAATATCGTGGTAGAGACGTAAAATTTTACGTTTCTACGTTTATTATCGTATGGTATTTCCTGTTTTTTTAGAAAAACGAACCAATTTTCCATCCTCCACTTTGCGTCCTACGCGCGTAGCCTGACCGCCTTCCATCAACATCAAATTAGATATGTGGATGCTTGCAGGAATGTCCGTGATTTCACCCGGTTGGTCTTGAGTAGGTTTGCGGTGCTTTTTCTTTAGGTTGATGTCAGAAACTACTGCACGGTTTTTCTCAGGAAAAACCTCCAGTACTTCGCCTGAATCCCCCTTGTGAACACCCGCAATGACCATTACGGTGTCTCCTTTCTTTATCTTTAATTTTGGTGCAAATCTCTTCTTGCTCATTTTTATTGTATTGTGGTGTTGGAGTGTCGTAGTATCGGGGCATTTTTACACGACATTTCAACAATGAGACATTTAAAGTACTTCCGGTGCGAGTGAAACGATTTTCATGAAATCCTTATCACGTAATTCACGCGCAACAGGTCCGAAGATACGAGTACCACGCGGCTCTTCGGCAGCACTAAGGAGTACAACGGCGTTGTCGTCGAAACGGATGTACGACCCGTCTTTTCTGCGAATCTCCTTCTTGGTGCGAACAATAACGGCTTTAGAAACAGTCCCTTTCTTGAGACCACCCGGCGCAGCAGACTTGACCGTCACGATAATCATATCGCCAATAGAAGCATATCTGCGCTTAGAACCGCCCAACACGCGGATACAAAGCACTTCTTTCGCGCCACTATTATCTGCTACTTTCAGCCTTGATTCTTGTTGTATCATTTTTAAATAATTTGAGAGGTCAGATGTCAGACCATGTTATTGTCAGAAGTCAGAAATCTGTCTTCTGACTCCGATAACTATCGGAGAGCGGTCTGACTTCTCTGCTCTTATTATTTCGCTCTTTCTATGATTTCTACTAATTTCCAACGCTTTTTCTTACTCAATGGACGAGACTCGACAATTTTTACTTTGTCGCCAATACCGCATGAGTTTTCTTCATCGTGCGCTGTGAATTTTTTAGTTTTCTTGACGTATTTACCGTAAATCGGGTGCTGGAGGCGACGCTCTACCTTAACGGTGATGGTCTTATCCATTTTATCGCTGCTTACGATGCCGATTCTTTCTTTTTTTAAGCCTTGCTTTTGCTGTTGCTCTGACATTTTGTATCAGTTTAGCCTAAATTCCAATTTTAACTGGAATTTAAATTACTTATTTAATTTTCGACGAGCGCGAATTTTACTTCTCTTAGCGAGTTGCTCCGGTGTCATCGCAGCCAATTCACGGGCGCGAACCTCAGTATTGAGTCGGGCAATATCTCTCCTTAGTTCTTTGATTTTCAACGGATTTTCTAATCCCGTCACGGAATTCTGAATTTTCATTCGTTGTAATTCCGTTTCTGCCGCGAAAATCTCATCGCGTAAGGCGTCATCATCAAGACCTTTTATACTGGTATATTTCTCCGATGCCATTTTTATTAGTTGCGAGTTGCGGGTTGCGGGTTGCGAGTTATTTTCGCATTGACCGTTAACCGTTAACCATTATTTTATTCTTCTACGTAGTCTCTGCGAACTACAACTTTTGTTAATACGGGCAGTTTTTGTGCCGCAAGACGAAGGGCTTCATTAGCCACTGCTCTCGGTACACCTTCAATCTCGAACATGATACGTCCGGGCTTGACAACAGCTACATAGTGGTCAAGCGCACCTTTACCTTTACCCATACGTACTTCCGCAGGCTTACTGGTAATTGGTTTGTCCGGAAAAATACGAATCCAGACCTGACCTTCCCTTTTCATATAACGAGTCATCGCAACACGCGCAGATTCTATTTGACGATTGGTAATACGTCCTGCGTTAAGTGTTTTCAGTCCAAACGTACCGAAAGCCAATGTGCTTCCGCGTTGCGCGTTGCCACGCACACGTCCTTTCTGCATCTTACGATATTTCGTTCTCTTTGGCTGTAACATTTTGCTATAAATTTAGTGTCGCTCTAATTACCCGAATTCGAAATGGGGGTGCAAAGGTACGACTAATCTGTCAAATATTGAAATTTTCTGATGTCTCATTGTTTTACAGTTTCACTGTTTTCTGATTCGACTGTTTTGTACATAAAATTTTGCTTCGCAAAATTCCCTTTCAACAATGAAACCATGTAACAGTTGGACAATGAGACATGAAATTTATCTTCTATCTCTTCCGCCGCCTCTGTTGCCGCCACGACCTCTTCCGCCGCGTCCTCTGTCTCTTCCGCCACCGCGTCTGTCACGTCCACCTCTTCCGCCGCGTCCGCCTTGCTCTTTCTTCACACCTACGTTTGGTGATAAGTCGCGCTTACCGAATACTTCTCCTTTACAAATCCAGACTTTTACACCAATTTTTCCGTAGATAGTTTGTGCTTCGCACAATGCGTAATCAATATCTGCACGGAAAGTGTGCAATGGAGTACGTCCGTCTTTGAATTCTTCCGAACGTGCCATCTCCGCACCATTCAAACGTCCTGAAATACGTACTTTGATACCTTCTGCACCTGCACGCATCGTAGATTGAATAGACATTTTGGTTGCACGACGATAATTGATACGCGCTTCGAGTTGCTTCGCAATTTGCTCGGCTACGATAGCAGCGTCCATTTCCGGCTTGCGAATTTCAACGATATTAATCTGTACATCTGTGCCAGTCAATCGCTTGATCTCCTCGCGGATACGATCTACTTCCTGACCACCTTTACCAATGATGATACCCGGACGTGATGTATGAATCGTAACGGTGATACGCTTCAGTGTACGTTCTATGATGATACGGGCAATACCGCCTTTGGTGATACGAGCTTTGAGATAGTCGCGGATTTTTTGATCCTCAACTACTTTTTTGCCCATGTCTTTGCCACCAAACCAACTAGATTCCCAGCCTCTGATGATGCCAAGTCGGTTGCCTATCGGATTTGTTTTCTGACCCATGTGTTATTTATTAGTCAATGGTCGATAGTCGATAGTCCGTAGTTAGGGAGGACTCGCTATCGTACATAATTTTATGCTTCTTCTGTTTCTACAATTTCTTCGTCAACGCCTTCCTCATCTTCTTCACCCGGTAAATAAACTCTGTTATCCACTACAATTGTCACATGACAAGTGTGCTTGCGGATGCGGTGTGCGCGTCCGAATGGCACGGGGCGAATACGCTTTAGTTGAGGACCTTGATTGACGAGGATTTCGCTGATGTATAATTCATACTCGTCCGGGTCTTCGCCGGAAGTTTTTTGCTCCCAATTGTTAATCGCAGAGAGCAATAGTTTCTCCAACCAAGTCGCAGCTTCTTTGCGAGTGAATTTCAACATATCCAATGCCGCGTCCGCGTCTTTTCCTCTTATAAGGTCTGCCACCAAGCGCATTTTACGCGCTGACATCGGGCAGTTGCTCAATTTAGCTCTTGCTAACATGATTTTTATAAGTTCAAGCGCAAGTTCAAGTTCAAGTTCAATCGAACCGTAACATGGAACTTTTACTTAGTTTAATAATTGATTTGAAATGAATAATGAGTTAGAAAAATTCTCAACTATCCATTCTCAATTTTCAATTAGAAATTACTTTCTATTTCCTGCGTGACCTCTAAAGTTGCGGGTCGGTGAAAATTCACCCAATTTGTGACCCACCATGTTTTCTGTTACGAAAACAGGTACGAAGGTTTTTCCATTATGCACCGCAATAGTTTCTCCTACCATCGTCGGTATAATCATGGATGAACGCGACCACGTTTTGATAACGGTTTTGCGCTTCGTATTTGCTTTAGCTTTTTCTAATTTGACCAATAGTTTGTGATAAACGTAAGGTCCTTTCTTTAGTGAACGAGGCATCTTTTTTATTTTAATGCGATAATGCGATAATGCGTTAATGCGATAATAATGCACATTGACGCATTATCGCATTGTAGCATTGTAGCATTACTTCTTCGCGTTTCTTCTACTGATGATCAATTTATTTGATGATTTTTTCGGATTGCGCGTTTTCTGACCTTTCGCCATAACGCCTGTGCGCGAGCGTGGGTGTCCACCTGATGCGCGACCTTCACCACCACCCATTGGGTGATCTACCGGGTTCATGGCTACACCACGTACTCTTGGTCTGCGTCCTTTCCAACGGTTGCGACCTGCTTTACCCATGACTTGGAGGGAGTGGTCAACATTGGATACACGTCCGATGGTGGCTCTACATGTCAAAAGGATTCTGCGCGTTTCGCCCGATGGCAATTTCAAGATGGCATATTTGCCCTCACGTCCTTGCAACTCAGCGTATGTTCCTGCGCTTCTTGCCATTGCTGCACCTTTACCCGGTTGCATTTCTACTGCGTGAATAGACGCACCGAGTGGAATATCGCTCAAAAACATGGTGTGTCCTGTTTCAGGCAATGCATGTTTACCGGAACGTACTACGTCACCGACTCTGATTTTGTCGGGCGCAAGCATGTATCTTTTCTCGCCGTCTTCGTACTGAAGTAGTGCGATGAATGCTGAACGATTCGGGTCGTATTCGATGGTCAACACTTTTGCTGACATGTCATCTTTGCTACGTTTAAAATCGATGATACGATATTTACGCTTGTGTCCTCCACCTCTGTTGCGGACGGTCATGCGACCTTGATTGTTACGTCCACCAGACTTCTTGATACCTACTGTGAGGCTCTTTTCCGGTTTGTTCGTCGTGATTTCCTCGAATGTGTTGGAAACTCTGTGACGAAGACCCGGCGTCATTGGTCTATACTTTTTAACAGGCATTGTTATCTATTTTTGAGAAATGTGGGTTTCTAATGTATAATGTATAATGTATAATGTATAATTTTTTATTGTACATTATTCCATTACCATTATCAATTAGAATCTGCTTACGTTTGTCGCGCTTTGGCGATTTAACTCAATGCCTTGTAAGCAGTTCCAACCTTCTCTGATTTTCAAATCGTACTGGCGATTTTAATCGCCGGATATTTATTATTTCAATTGAACATGGCGATTAAAATCGCCTGTACGGGTTTCTTATAAATCTCCGTAGATGTCTAATTCTTCGCCTTCGGGAATGGTCACGATGGCTTTTTTGTAAGAATTGACACGTCCTTTGATGACACCGCCTCTGGTCATGCGGTTTTTGGCTTTTGCAGGCATGATGATGGTGTTGACTTTTTCAACAGGTACACCGTACATTTCCTCAATCGCCTTCTTGATTTCAATCTTATTCGCCTTTTTATGCACGATAAATGTGTGGCGGTTCAATGCTTCTGACATTGCTTCCGTCTTTTCCGTGATGTGTGGCTTTATGATGATATTTTTCATGACTAAGTTCAAGTTCAAGTTCAAGTTCAAGTTCAA
>JAHDEO010000195.1 GCA_020628725.1 Saprospiraceae bacterium | reverse complement strand
TTTGCCCTTGTACAAAAAATCCAATCTTAGCAATCTTAAAATTATTTAGTACCTTTGCGCCGAATTTTTCAATAATTTTATCAAAACAAAATAAACACGTCCATACATGCGCCTGACCACCGACTATGGATTACTAATTATCGACTAAGAAATGGCAAATACATCAGATATACGTAACGGACTGTGTATCAACTATAGCAACGACATTTATTCTATTGTTGAATTTCAGCACGTTAAACCCGGAAAAGGACCTGCTTTTGTACGCACCAAACTCAAAAGCCTTACCAATGGAAAAGTCATCGACAATACTTTTCCGGCAGGACATAAAATTGATGTCGTTCGTGTAGAACGTCGAAAATATCAATACCTATACAATGATGATATGGGTTATCACTTTATGGACGGTGAGACATACGAGCAGGTGAGCATAAAAGAAGAAATGATTACCTATCCCGACCTCTTAAAAGAAGGTGACAATGTAGAAATTCTCTTTCACGCTGAAAAAGAATTACCGCTTACGCTCGATTTGCCTCAATACATCACCCTCGCTATCACTTACACCGAACCCGGCGAGCGTGGCAATACCGCCTCTACCAACGTCACCAAACCCGCTACGGTAGAAACCGGCGCAACCATCAAAGTCCCTTTATTTATCAACGAAGGCGACCTCATCAAAATCGACACACGCACCAAATCCTACATGGAAAGAGTTAAAAAGTAATACGAGTTACGGGTTACGGGTTACGGGTTATTTAACTCGCAACCCGCAACTCGTAACCCGCAACTTAAACACTATGGAATTCAAGCAAATCAAGGAGCTGGTAAAGCTAATTCACGAAACCAACCTCACCGAATTTAAGATGGAAGACGGGGAGTTTAAGCTCTCTGTACGTACCGAAAAATTCGCGGAAAGTAAAATTGCGGCTGCTCAACAAGCTCAAGCACCGCCACAAGTACTTCCTGTTCAGACCGTTGCGGCTGCACCACAGATACAAGCAGTTGCTCCACCTGTCGCTCAAGCTCCGGCTGCTGCACCGCCCCCTGTAGCCGATGCTCCGGCTGCCGCGCCTGCCGCCATCGAAGCCGATTCGGGCGATGAATCCAATTATATCTACGTCAAATCTCCTATCGTCGGTACGTTTTACCGTTCGGCTGCGCCCGATAAACCGCCGTTCGTCAAAGTCGGTGATGTCATTGATGAAAAAACAGTGGTATGTATCGTTGAAGCCATGAAACTCTTCAATGAAATCGAAGCGGAGGTCAAAGGTAAAATCGTCAAAGTACTCATCGAAGATGCCTCACCTGTCGAGTACGACCAAGCCCTCTTTCTTGTGGACCCAAATGCTTAAATGTTGAAATGCTTAAATGTTGAAATAAATGAGTGAATGAGTGAATTTTGAATGAGTGAATAATTTTCGATTGAATGATTTTTGATTTTAGATTAATTTTATAAAAAAAATGTTAATCCATACAATCAAAAATCACCTAATCAAAAATCAAAAATCGTTCAATTCACTCATTCACTCATTCAAAATTCACTCATTAATCATTTAAGCATTTAAGCATTATCGCATTACATCATTGTAATCATGCCTTTGTTTAATAAAATATTAATTGCCAATCGCGGGGAAATTGCATTGCGGATTATTCGCACTTGTAAAGAAATGGGAATCAAGACCGTAGCGGTCTATTCTACCGCAGATAGTGAGAGCCTTCATGTGCGTTTTGCAGATGAAGCGGTGTGTATCGGACCTGCGTCTTCTGCCCAATCTTACCTCAATATGCAGCATATCATGGCGGCTGTTGAGATTACAGATGCGGATGCCTTGCATCCCGGTTATGGTTTCCTTGCAGAGAATGCTGAATTTGCCGAATTGTGTACCGAATACGGCATCAAATTCATCGGACCAACAGCCGAGATGATTCGGAATATGGGCGATAAAATCACCGCAAAAGAAACCATGATAAAGGCGGGAGTGCCTGTCGTTCCCGGCTCTGAGGGTTTGCTCAAAGACGTGAAGCACGGACTCAAAATGGCGAAAGAAATCGGCTATCCGGTCATGCTAAAAGCCACCGCAGGTGGTGGCGGAAAAGGGATGCGTATCGTGTGGGAAGCCGATGAATTTCAGAAACATTGGGATTCAGCACGTCAGGAAGCAGGGGCGTCATTTGGTAATGACGGTATTTATGTCGAAAAGTTTATTGAAGAACCGCGTCATATCGAAATCCAAATCGCAGGTGACCAACACGGGCACGTTTGCCACCTCTCCGAACGAGATTGTTCCATCCAACGTCGTCACCAGAAATTAGTGGAGGAATCACCTTCCCCCTTCCTTGATGAAGAACTTCGCAACAAAATGGGAGAAGCCGCCATCAAAGCAGGCGCAGCCATCAATTATGAAGGCGTCGGAACAGTGGAATTTCTCGTAGATAAACACCGCAATTTTTATTTCATGGAAATGAATACGCGGATTCAAGTAGAACATACTGTTACAGAAGAAGTTATAGACTATGACCTTATAAAAGAACAAATCAAAATCGCGGCAGGTATTGAGATGTCCGGCTTAAATTATTACCCAACGATGCATGCCATTGAGTGCCGTATCAATGCCGAAGACCCATACCGTGACTTCCGCCCAAGTCCGGGTAAAATCAGTTCATTTCATAGTTCAAAAGGGCATGGTGTGCGTGTAGATACGCATGTATACGCGGGTTATTCGATACCGCCGCACTACGATTCGATGATTGCCAAACTCATCTGTCGTGCCCAGACTCGCGATGAATGTATCGAAAAAATGAAGCGCGCCCTCGACGAGTTTATCATAGAAGGTATCAAAACGACCGTACCATTTCACCAGAAACTGATGCGCGATGAGCGATTCCTAAGCGGTAACTTTCATACAGGATTTTTGAATGAATTTGACATCGGGGAAGAAGGTGAGGTATTGGATTAACGTAACACGGACATTCCTGTCCGTATTTTATGTAGCACGGACAAGAATGTCCGTGTTACGTACCACCATTCTTTCTACGAAAAACAAACCCAATAAAAGCCACCACAGCATATTGTGAAATCCTGTGATTTCCTTTTTTTCTTCTGTTAATTTTTCTTTAGGTTGTGAATCGGTTATTTGCGATACATTGTATTGTGAGGGAACGATTTTTCTTTGGTCAAATTGGGCTAATTGAGCATCAAAATCATTTGGTGTGAGCAGTATTTCGAGGAGTTTTTGCGGGAGTTTCGTGGTCGTTTCGGCGTCTGTGAGGCGGCGGGTGGTGATGTGTACCTTTTTTCCACCCCCTGCGCCCCCTCCAAAGGGGGACAAATTAACGCGAGATTCTCCCGTTTTGGAGGGAAAATCAATTCCATCTCCCCCTTTGGAAGCCTGTCCCGTACTCGATTCGGGAGGGGCTAGGGGCTGGACGCGCGTCTCTACCACATCTTCTCTGTATATTTCATTTTTTCTGTAGGCAAATATTTGAAACTTTGATGAGAGAATAATGCTATCATCTAAGTGCTTTTCAGACAACCAAAATACAGCATCAGAATCCGCTAATCTCAAAAGCTGCGGGTTTAAACCCGCAGCTTTTGAGATGATACGTTCTTTTTTTATATCAATTTGAATATCAGTAAATTCTGAAATAGATTTTAGTGCAGCAATTAAGTAATTTCTATCCCTTTTAAATGAATTATCATAAAAAATAATCACATTTAATTTGGGTTTATTTTCTACCTGAACTGTCGCGTTTTTTTTGTTTCTAAAATAAATTAATTCATCATTTTCTGCATAAATAATATTAGGTAGTTCATCACTTTGAATGAGGGCTTTTTTTCGGAAGATGTATCGCTTGAATGTGGTCTGTTCTTCATCGCTTTTACCGATAATCAATGCCAACTTACTATCAGATTCCTGCCATGCACGGAGGATGTGGTGAGTGTCATTTTTCGGCGGTATTTCGTGCCATGTAATGTGGGTCGGTAGGCTCGGTGGCACGCCGTTGAAGTCATTTAATTCGGGCGTGAAATAAATCGCAATACTGTCGGGTGCTTGTGGGTGTACAGAGGCACCTGCGAGTAGCGACCACACGCCCCCAGCCCCTAAAGGGGAGTCCACGCTCACAGCCTGAAATGCGGGTAGACTCCCCTTTAGGGGCTGGGGGCGTGTAAGAGCAAAACCTCGCGCCAACACCCGCCGTTCACACTCACGATAGCGTACCGTATCAATCACATCCTGCCAATCATTTCTTTCTAATAATGAGGGGCTTACCAACAACCAATTCGGATTTTTTTTCGGTAAAATCTGTGAAATACTCACTCGTACAGGTTCTATGAGTAACAACACACAAACTCCAATCATCAAAGCACGAAGTAGAAATAATAAAGGCTGCGTAAAACTAATTCGACTAACTTTTTTCCGTTGCGTAGCCTCCAGAAATTGTGTACTCCCGAACAGCACTACCCTACCCTTCCGCCGATTCCACAGGTGAATCAGCAAAGGCACAAGCAGTCCCGTAAGTGCGACTAACATGGCTGGATATAGTAGTTGAATGTTCATCATTAGAAGTCAGAACGTTTCATTGTCAGAAGTCAGAACGCTTTGCTGTCAGATTTGTTATCCATCTGACCTCTGACGGCAAAGCGTTCTGACTTCTGACCTCTTTTTTACGCAGGTTCGATTAAATCCCACAAGTTACCATATAAATCCTCGAATACAGCGACTTTTCCATGTGATTCTACGGTAGCTTCGCGGATGATTTTGATATTATGTTTGAGTAAATTTTGATAATCTCTATCAAAATTATCGGTATGTAAAAACAGAAACACCCTTCCGCCTGTTTGATTACCGACAAAAGGGGCTTGGGTGTCATTTTTAGCTTTGGCAAGTAAGAGGCAGCAGCCTTGCGATCCGCGTGGACGCACACGTACCCAACGCTTTTCCGCGCTCAATGGCGTATCTTCGATGAGTTCAAAATGCAGTTTTTGGGTGTAAAATTCGATGGCTTCTTCGTAGTCACGCACGACGATGGCGATATTGGCTAAATATTGTTTCATTAGTAGCGAGTTTCGAGTAACAAGTAGCGAGTTTTCGGGGCTAATTTATGGTTTTTGACGACGAATCACGAATAAACGAATTACAAATAACGATGAATGTAAGAGAAGCATATAACGATTGGTCGGCGCAGTACGACACGAATGAAAATAAGACGCGCGATTTAGAAGGCATGGCTTTGCGAGAAACGTTGGCTGATTTGCCATTTGAACGGATACTGGAAATCGGCTGTGGAACTGGCAAAAACACGGCTTGGTTCGTGACTCGTGCAAAGGAGGTAACAGCAGTAGATTTTTCAGAAAACATGTTGGCGAAAGCTCAATCAAAAATCACATCGGATAAGGTGCATTTTATACAAGCAGATGTGCTTGGTGCGTGGAATTTTGCCAAAGGAACATATGATTTGGTGACTTTTAGCTTGGTATTGGAGCATATTGAGGATTTGAATGTAGTGTTTGAAAAGGTGGCGGCGGTAACGCGTTCGGGAAGCTATGTTTATGTGGGCGAACTGCATCCGTTTAAACAATATTCAGGGTCCAAAGCAAGATTTGAAACAGAGGAAGGAACGCAGGTGCTAACTTGTTTTGACCACCATGTTTCTGATTTTTTAGGAGCAGCTTTTCGCTCTAATTTTGAACTAATTACCCTAAATGAGCATTTTGATAATGAAGATAAAACAACCATTCCCCGAATCCTGAGCATTTTGTTCCGTAAAAAATAGATTCGGCATATTCAAAATTCACTCATCACTCAAAATTTATTCTAATACACCCACATGACTTTTATTGTAAAAACGGTTTACATCATTGGTACCTTACTAATTGGTGGTTATTGTTATCACTGGTTGGGAACGTTTAAGCGGTTGAGTGAGTTTAGCTGCTGCGAGTTCAATGAGGATATGGAGGATGATAAACAAATTGATGAACGCCAAGCACTCGCTGCTCGTAATTTTAGTTATGGTATTTTTCTATTGGGTAGTATTATCTGTTGGGCAATGATAGGCACGACAATGGGCAAAATAGCTTCCGGGATTACGCATCATGACATCTTCAAGTGGGTCGTCTATTTATTGATGTATATTGGCTTTGTACGCATTCCTTTAAGTACTACCAGCGGAGCAATTTTCCATCTCTATGAAGTTCGACATATGCCGGAGAAAAACATATTCAGATTGGTTGCGCTTTCTTTTTATGTCTTAGCTATTTTTTGCTATGATATGCTTCCGGGGCTATTTACTTGGCATCTTTATTTTTTGAATTAAAGGACGCTCAAACCATGCATTTTTTTAGCCGGCAGAAATAAATATTTCGCGTCTTGCTCTAGTTTATTCATTACTTTTCTCTTATTGAACCCGCCTAAAGCCTCTCCCTCCCTTTTCAATTTCTATTTTTTTCAATAACTACAACTTAACACAACAAAACACTAATTATCAGCACTTTAAAATTTACAAAATAATCTCACCCTGTCACTCGTTCATACAAATTTAACTCATTTTTGGGGCGGCGTAACAATTAGTTAACACAGGATTAAGGTTAAGATTAAGCACTGCCTATACATTTGTTACCGTAATTCAATCGAACATTTTTATTTAGATAATACGGTAAACAAAAATGAATTTTACATCAAAAAATTTCTTCTTTTTAATCATAACAGTACTTCTTGTTTCATTCACATTCTCTGCTTGTAACAACGATGACGAACTTATCCCAATAGGTACAACCATCACGGGCAATATCACACAAGATGTTACGTGGACGGCTGATACCGAATATGTTTTGAGTGGTCGCATTATCGTTACGAATGGTGCTACATTGACCATCGAACCCGGTGCAATCATCAAAGCAGAAGACCTACCCAACGACCAAGCTACTGTACTTCTCATTGCTACTGACGGCAAAATCGAAGCCAACGGTACGGCTTCCAATCCTATTATTTTCACTTCTATTGTTGACAATATTGAAAGCGGTCAATTGGTAGGCAGCAACTTGGGCGAGTCTGATACAGGTCTTTGGGGTGGTGTTATCATTCTTGGATTGGCACCTATCTCTCCCGAAGTCGGTACAACTGCCAGAGTTGAAGGTATTCCTGCCAATGTTGCAGAAGCTGAGTATGGTGGCGACCAAGCTGCACACAGCTCAGGTAGTTTCACTTTCGTTTCTATTCGCCATGCAGGTATCGCGCTTGAGCCGGACAAAGAAATCAACGGTCTTACACTCGGTGGCGTAGGTTCAGGTACTACGATTTCCAACGTAGAAATCGTTTCCAATTTTGATGATGGGATTGAGTTTTTCGGTGGTACAGTAGACGTTACTAATGCAGCAGTATTGTACCAAGGCGATGATGCTTTCGACATCGACCAAGCCTATTCAGGTAAACTGGAAAACATCATCTATATCGGCAGCGAAGCCAATGACTCCGACAATGCACTGGAAATTGACGGTCCTGAAGGTGTCGAAAATGCAGAGGGTGCTTTCATCGTTCGCTATGGTTCTTTAACGGGATTTGCAGATGATTATGCTCACTTGAAAAGTAATGCTCAAGGTGAAGTTCAAAATCTTTATTACTTCGGTTTCTCTGAAAGCGAAAATCTTGAAATTCTCGGTGGTGATGCAAACACCAACTTCCAGAACGGAGCTTTAGAAGTAACCCGTTGTGCCTTCAACAGCACCAGAACATTAGAAGAAATTTCTAAAACAGACCAAGGCGGATTAGAAGGAACTATCGACGGTATCTTCGCAGCCTCTCTGGGCAATGAAATCACAGACACACCTCTTGTCGGTGCAAATATCAACCCTTTCATAGGTTGGACTTATGCTGACGCTAAAGGTCTTTTGACAGTATTTGAATAATTGATATAGACTAATTGATAATTGAGAATGCATAATTGATAATTATTTAATCGGCTTACAATTATACATTCTCAATGCTTAACTCCCCATTAATAAAACATTTTTTCAAACATCATTTCGATAAGATACTTATGAGAATTTTTATTGTATTAGCAGCGGCTTTAATGTCGTTATTTGCGCTGGATGCACAAGCCCAAAACGGAACAGTACGCGGAAAAATATATGACGATGCAGGAATAGAAGCGAGTTTTGCCACCGTACAAGTCAATGAACTCGAAAGCACGGGAACGACCGCCGATTTGGAGGGTAGTTTTGTACTTTCTCTCGCGCCCGGCACCTATTCACTCGATATTTCTTTCGTAGGACTTGGGGATGCAAAAGTAACCGATGTAGTCGTCAAAGCAGGTGAAGTCACCGTACTGAACGATGTGATACTCGGAAGTGCTGCCGAAGAACTCGAAGTCGTCGTAGTGACGGCACAGACCGCCAGAAATACCGCCAACTCGGTGATGACCCTTCAAAAGAAATCTGTCAATCTCTTAGATGGTATCTCTGTACAAGCCATCAGCCAATCCGGTGATAGCGATGCAGGGGCAGCCGTGAAGCGTATTACAGGGGTGACGGTAGAAAATGGTAAAAACGTATACGTGCGCGGACTTGGCGACAGATATACCAAAACCATTCTAAACGGCATGGAAGTTCCCGGACTCGACCCTGACCGCAATACGGTACAAGTCGATGTTTTTCCGGCGAATGTGTTGAATAATATCCTCGTTTACAAAACCTTTACGCCCGACCTCTCCGGCGATTTTACGGGGGGTACGGTAGATATTGAGTTGAAAAATTTCCCCGAAGAAAAAAATGTATCGTATTCAGGTTCATTAGGTTATAATACGTTTACGACCTTCAATAGCGATTATCAAACTTACGAATCTTCTATTGCCGATGGTTTTGCTTTGGGTGCGGCTTCGCGTAGCAATCCGGCAAACGGAATAACAATTCCTACCGCTATCACAGGCGAGACAGGCAATGCACCTATCGTCAATAGCTTTAGTGATGTGATGGCGGTCAGCAGAGCTACTGCACTGCCCAACGCGAGTTTTGGGTATAGCTGGGGCAATCAATTTAACCTTGACAACGGACGTACAAGCGGACTCGTTTTTGCTTTGAATTATCGCAATTCAAGCAATTATTATAGTGAAGCTATTTTTGATAGTTATTTTAAATCAGCAGATGCTGAAAATTACGAATTACAAGCGACCGAATTGAGTTCGGGAGCGTATAGCACCAACGAAGCCTTGTTGAGTGCGCTGGTGAGTGGTTCTATCAAAAATAAATCTTCGCGTCATTCATTGAGTCTTTTTCATACTCAAAACGGTATCAAACAAGCCTCTGAAATGCGCTCGCAGAATTACTTCTCTGCCGAAGGAACTGTACTCGAAAGAGATGTTTTGTATTACAATCAAAAAAGTATTACGAGCCTTGTTTATGAAAACAAAATCAATCGTCCGAATAAGAAAATAGAATTCAATACGAAAGTATCACCAAGCCTTTCTATCAATAACGAGCCGGATATTCGCTTTACGGCATTTGATGTGCAAGAAGATGACCAAGGGAGAGCGATGGATTACGCACTCCAATACGGCGAGGGCGCAAGAGTATCGCGTATTTTCAGAAATCTCATGGAAGGTAGTATGAATGTAAAAGCAGATGCGACTTACAAGTTCCAATGGCTCGGACAGGAATCTAAAATCAAAGGCGGATTGGCGACTGCAACCAAATACCGTGATTTTGCGGTGGTACAATATGATTTTAGAGATAAAGGAAATACCATCGACCTCACGGGCGATCCTAATCAGGTTTTTGAAGACCAATACGCTTTTGATCCCGTAGCGAATAGAGGTGTTATCATCACAGGTCAATCTTCGCCGTCTAACAGCTACGAAGCCATCTCAAATGTCGCTGCGGCATACGTGATGAATGAATTGCCACTTACTTCAAAATTGAAAACCATCTACGGTGCGCGATTGGAAAAAACGAATATTTTCTACGACGGGTTTAGCAATGGCGTTACTTATGATTATGAAAATGTATTGGACGAATTGGATATATTGCCATCTTTCAGCTTAGTGTATAATCCGGTGAAAAACATGAATATACGCACGGCATACAGCCGTACGTTGGCACGTCCTTCTTTCAAGGAGAAATCTGCGGCTTCTATATTTGACCCGATTACAGAGCGTCGATTTATTGGTAATCTCGACCTTCGCCAGACTTACATTCAAAACGCCGACCTTCGTTGGGAATACTTCTTCCAACCCGGTGAAATGGTTTCTGTGAGTGGTTTTTACAAAGGTTTTAAAGACCCGATTGAAATCGTGACTTATGATGCGCTTTCGACCGACAACTTCACACCACGCAACGTAGGCAGCGCAACTGTATATGGTGTAGAATTGGAGACGCGCAAGAATTTTGGTTTTATCGCGCCTTCTTTGCGCAACCTGACTTTTGCGACCAATGTTTCTTATATCAAATCAGAAGTACAGAGAAGCGAACAAGAGTACGACGCAGCTTTGTTGGCTGCCAAGCCGGGAGAGGAAGTGAGCCGTACCCGCGAGATGCAAGGGCAATCGCCATACATTGTCAATGCGACGCTCAACTACAATTCACCTGAGACGGGCTGGAATTTTAACACTAGCTATAATGTACAAGGCAAAAGACTCAGCGTAGTTGGTATCGCTCGTGTACCACATGTATTTGAAGTCCCATTCCACAGCTTGAATGCGAGAGTATCAAAGACATTTGGCAATTGGAGAGCGAGCATCAGCGCACAAAATTTGCTCAATCAAAATCGTCAGCAAGTTTACCAGTCTTTCCGTGCTACCGACCAGATATATGCCTCTTATAATCCGGGTATGTCCTTTTCTGTAGGTATCGGATACGCGATTAGAGGAGATAGAGCAGCAGCTACGAAATTAGTAAGTAAGTAATATCGAATTACAGATGTTTGAAAGTCCGGAGTTCCGTTGGGACTTCGGATTTTTTTTTTGCAAAAAAGCTGCCCACTTTCGCAGACAGCCTTTTGTAAATCATCAAAAAATCTTTTCTTTTACGCCTGTTCAATACGCATTTCCGTTTGACAAATGTAATCCAAATTAATCTGGACATATTTCAATCTCTGCGGAGAAGTCAGCATTAGGCTCTACAATAAAGTCTTTGTCTAATATGATAGTTTGTCCGGCTTTGAAGTTGACGTTTCCGCTGGCAGGAACAGTACCTACAGAATTGATTTCAACACCTGCTTGATAAGTACCATCAGGTATAGGTTGGTCATTGACACTGATAACGGTTAAGATGCACGAACCATCATCGGTATTAGCAGTAGCATCAAAATTACAAGCATTGGGATTGGTACAGCCGAAAATTTCAAATGGACCACACGTATTTTCATACCAAGCGATTTTATTGTCAAATTGAGAAGCAGAAAGGACATCATTATCGCCATCGCCGTCCAAATCTATCGAATAAACACTTATCACGCCGTCAGCATTGGTAGAAATGATGTTTTCAGTACTAAAATTGCCTTGTCCGTCATTGGCATACCAAGCGATTTTATCATCCGACCATGAAGCAGAAAGGACATCATTGTCGCCATCGCCATCCATATCTATCGAATATACACTTGCCAGACCACGGACATTGGTAGAAATGATTTTTTCACTACTAAAATTACCTTGTCCGTAATTGGTATACCAAGCGATTTTATCACCATCAGAAAAAGCGGAAAGAACATCATTATCACCATCACCGTCCAAATCTATTGAATAAATACTGCTTGCCCAGTAAATATTAGATATGATATTTTCACTACTAAAATTCCCTTGCCCATCATTTTCATACCAAGCGATTTTATTATCATAAAAATAAGCTGAAAGGACATCATTATCCCCATCACCGTCCAAATCTATTGAATAAATACTTATTACTTCGCTAGCATTGGTAGATATGATGTTTTCATTACTAAAGTTCCCCTGCCCGTCATTTTCATACCAAGCGATTTTTTCGTCACCCCCTGGACCAATAACGGAAAGGACATCATTATCTCCATCGCTGTCCATATCTATCGAATAAATATTCCCACCATAGGCATTGGTAGAAATGATGTTTTCAGTACTAAAATTACCTTGTCCGTCATTGGCATACCAAGCGATTTTATCGTCATCCCATGAAGCAGAAAGGACATCATTATCCCCATCGCTGTCTAAATCTATCGAATAAACACTATAAGCACCGACAGCATTGGTGGAGATGATATTCTCAATATTTTCCTCAAAACAAGCCTGTCCCCAAGCCTGATTTGCTAATAAAAAACAGAGCGATAGTGCAAT
>JAHDEO010000194.1 GCA_020628725.1 Saprospiraceae bacterium | reverse complement strand
ATCGACATGTATCAAAAGGTCACTGACCGGATTATCGCGCACCTTGAAGAAGGAACTCCGCCCTGGCGTTGCACTTGGAGCAAGTACGGGATGCCACGCAATTATTCCAGCATGAATCACTATAAAGGAATAAACGCGCTGCTACTCGCACTCGCTCCTTTTCCGATTCCCTACTTCCTGACTATGAAGCAGGCAAATGACTTGGGAGGCAAGGTCAAAAAGGGTTCAAAAGCCGAACAGGTCATGTATTACAATATGCAATACAAGGATAAAGACGGCAATAATGTAACCTATGAAGTAGCTAAAGAACAAGAGTTTAAGGATATAAAAGTGTTGAAATATTTAAAATATTACAACATCTTTAACGTGGATGATATTGAAGGAATCGACTTTACTTTTCCTGAAATTACGCTGCGCGAAAATGAATCCATTGAACGCTGTGACACGCTGCTCAATTCGCTCAAAAACATGCCTGAATTTGTCATAACGGACGGTAGCCGCTGCTTTTATTCGCCTTCGAGTGATGTGATAAATGTCGTGCCGATGAATCAGTTTGAATCATCGGAAAGTTACTACAACACCGCATTCCATGAGTTGATTCACGCAACGGGGCACGAGTCGCGCTTGGCTCGTCCCGGCATTACCGATTCGGACGGATTTGGCAAGAAAAAATACAGCGAAGAAGAGTTGGTTGCCGAGATTGGCGCGTCATTTTTGGCGGGAATTACGGGTATCGACCGGGCTTCATTAATGGAAAATAATGCTGCTTACATTCAGGGTTGGTTGGGCGTATTGAAAGAAGATAAACGTTTCATCTTTCGTGCTGCCGCCGAAGCCCAAAAAGCGGTCAATTTTATGGTTCAGGATGTTCCCGATTTTACTTGATGTTGCGGATAATTTCACGCACTTAACGATATTATCACAATGAAATTTTCCGGTAATCATCAAAATTATCGTAATGTACAATAACCTCGTTTTTAGTTAAAAGCGGGGTTTTGTTTCGGGGCGAAAGTTGGAACTCGATAGGGTAATTTTTACCGTCGGGGATAGGTCATATAAGCAAGATTGCGTGTTGACGGTCAACTGAGTTACCCTTTCCACGCGAATCTTGTTGGGGAGTTTTTCCCCAAGCCCCTTTTGTTGTTTTTTGTCTTTTTGAGAAATGAAAAAACGCCGTATTTCTAAGGCATTTATCGGTCAATTTCTCGCTCTAAACTTCGTCTTTTTTCCCGCTCAAAAATATGCTCAATTTCATCTTTCACACCCAATGTTTTAAAACGATATTTCCGTTTACTACTTATCACTCCGGTTAATTTTTCACTTCTGTAATAAGGCTTCAAATTTTGATTTTTGAGTAAATTTATGAACTCATCAGGTGAATTAGCTCGTAAACTGATGTCTCGTACTTGCTCTTTGATTCGTGTTCTTTTGCTTGCTTGTCCACTCCGTTTTTGGGCTTGATATTCGCGGTCTTTTTGATGCGCTTTTTTACCTCCATGTCGCACGATAGAATGTTGGAGTTGCGGATATTTTTGCATTTGGTATTCCTGCATTCTTATTTTCAAATCCTGAAATTCTTTACGCGACAAACGCATTGCCTTCCCTGTCCGATATTCCACGCCCGAACAACACAAATGTATATGAAAATTATCCGTATCAAAATGTGGAACAGCAATATACATGCCTCGAAGCCCGCGATATTCGATATATTTTTTGGTAAAATCTCGCATCATTTCTACATCAATATGTGGTGAATCTTCTGCATTAAATGAGATAATTTCGTGAGTTAAAATCGTATTTCCCGTCCGTTTATGGATGCGAAACGACTCATTTTCTTCAAATTGCTGTAACCAATCTTCCACCCGATTTCCCTTCAAATTATGTTTGAAAATAAACATCATATCTCGCTTTGAACGATGATGTCTTTTCGGTAAAATATAGCGAATCAATCGCTCAAAGTCCGGCGATTTTATCGCCTTAATTTTGATTATCATAAGACGCAGTGGAGTTGAGAATGTGGGTGAGTATTTTTCGGAAATTGGGATTGTTTTTGACCGTTTTTACAATCATCATTTCAAGGCTTTGTGGGTATCGAAGTGCTTGTGTGACTTCCTTTTCCAATCGCTCAATTATTCGGCTTAATCGCTCATAATCTTGAGTTAATTGCGGTGTCTTTCCTGCAATTTGGCTAATGGATGAATAGGCTACCGAAAGCAAATATTCTAATTGTGCAATCTGCTCATTATCAGGTATTACGTATTCATTTTGAAGATATGCTAAAGCTGCCTTTTTAATGAATTTGGACGGGCTCAAATGATGTTTTTTCGCTGCTTCAGAAATGCGCTTATTTTCCTCTTTAGAAAGTTGAATTTGATACTCTTTTCGCCGATTGCGTTGATGTCGTTTGTAGGCTCTTTGGTAGTTTTTTCGATAAGCTTTTTTTGCTGCTTTTATAGCGAGTTCATCGCCGAGTTCGAGTACGCCGCTTTGGTCGAGGTATTCGATTAATGAAGGCATGGTTTGATGTTGATTCATACGAAAATTAGGTGGTCAATTGTTAATCGGGGATGCTGATACGATGTGTGATTTTTGGAAGATTGCCTGGAATGATTTGAGGATGAAGTTGTGCATATTTTTTCCATTTCTTGCATTTGAAATATGGTCGTAAATTGGTCAATATTGGACGTTGATTGCCACATAATAAAATCGCTTTATCGGATTTCATTGTGCGGACTTCGTCGGCAGTCATCAAAGAACGGATTCGGATGTATCCTTTTTCATTTTCGTATTGATATTTGCCTAAAATATGTTCGAGATAACGGGCGGTTTCAAGGCTTTGTCCGGTGAAATAGAGTTGTGTCCGGCAGTTGGAAAGGATGCTTTGTGCATCATTTTTACCGTAAGATTGAATGAGTTGATTGAAGTCTTGTAAGACCAACAACATTCCGGCGCGATACTTCCGCACATTCGCCACCGCAAGCGGCAGAATCGGGATGTATAGCGATGCACATTCATCTATCAAAAAGAAAATATCCAAGTCTTTTTTGTCTGGTAATCGCTGCAAAATATGACTAAAAATTTGCTCAAAAAACACATTCGTCAACGGACTGTAGTAGCTTTGTTCGCTGATACCATTTTGGATAAATAAGGTTGTTTTTATGTGTCTAAATTGCTCTAAATCAAGCGTATCTGCGTTGGTGATTTGCTCCACCACATCATCCTCAAACAAACTCAAAGCTGACAAACAGGTTGCAATGATATTGGTCAATAATTTCTCATCATAAGCCGTAAATGAACGGTAAGCGGTGGTCAGTTCTTCGTCTTGATAAACACTGGGTAATCGTAAAATATCATCCGGTTTTGCACTCATTATTTGCAGCAAATAGCGGACATTACTCAGCGTGTGATAACGATTTTCATGTAGTTTAATGACACGAATCAGGACACTCAATAACGAAGTTGCTTGAAAATTCCAGAAAGCTTCTTTTGAATTGCCAAGTGCAGTACGGATTAGAAGTGAAGCTAATTTATTGATGTCCGAAAGTGAGTGAACCCGTGCCAATGGATTAAATCCAATGCTGTACTGCGAATCCGCGAAATTGAGGATTTGTACTTTATAGCCTCGCTCTTTAAGCCGTCCACTGCTTTTCAAAAACAGTTCACCGCTTGGGTCATGGATAATCATGCGTCCCTGCATCGTGTAAATCGATGGAATCAGCGTAACGGAAGATTTACCCGTTCCCGTGCCACCGATGATGAGTGCGTTTTGATAAGAATCTTTGAGGGAGAGATTGTATTTTCCGTTGATGCAAAAACCTTTATGTCGTTTGGATAAGACACTTTTTTCGGAAATAAAACGTGCCTCGTATTTGTGTGAAGGTTTTGGACCTGTGAGCCAATCAAGGAGCGTTTTAAAGATGTATTTAATTGCACCAATAAGTACAGAAAACACTTTTTCAATCCACATCATAAGCTACCGATATGGACTTTAGCACCATTTTCTTCGAGTAGTTTTTTATAAATGTAAACGAGTTTTTCGTAAGTTTTGCCTTCTTGATAATTGTTTGCTTGATAAGTGAAAAAAACCTCAATTCCGCTTAAATCCATTGGCTCAAATCGTTCTTTGTATAGCTCAAATATGCGTTCCGTTTCGTGTATGAGTAAATGATAATTTTCAGCTTCGTACATTGATAACCAAGCTGAATTTTCCATTAAATCACTTGTAATAACCAGCGTTTTTCGTGCTGCCGGACTTTGCCGGAGTAATTGTAGTTCATGTGTAATCGTCTCAAAAACAAGTGAGTGATTTTTATCAAATGGCAAATTTTGAGCCTCTTGAATGTCTTGTTGAATATCGCCGATGTAGTTTTTGATAAGTGTATTTCGGAGGTAGATATTGGAGGTCGTTGGCTTCGCAGCCGCAAGAGTTTTTACAAGACTTTCGGTGTACAAAACATCGCCGATATACCTGATTTTGAATTGATGTCTTGACCATTTATCAGCTTCAATTTGTGTGGTAATTTTTTGTATATCTTGTTCAGTAAGGACGGTTTTGTTTTGTTGATTTGGGTTGGTGATGTCGAATAAGATTGTTGTTACAGCACCGTTTGAAGGCGGTGAGGTCGTGCGTAAAATGGCTTTTATTACGATAAAACATGAGACAATTACGAGTAGAGTTATGAGGTATTTCATGGGTAAATTGGGTTAGTTTTGTTCCGGTAAATAATAGATACCTTTGAGTGGCGGGGCTTCATTGGCAAAGCATTTGGGCGTGATACCGTCCGACCTGCGTATAAGATTTTCCTGAATAAATACCCCGACCGCTTCCCTGTACCAAAGATGAATTTGACGCTCCAAATCATACGCCTGACCAATATTCAAGATGCGATTTTTGACGTGTTGTTCGGCTTGAGTGTGGAGATGTTTTTCTTGTTGAGTGAGGACTTTGTGGGTTTGCTGTCGTTGCTTCTGTTGCCGTTGCTTTTTACGAGATTGAATCAGGGCTTTGATAGCTTCCCATTCCGGTAGCAAAAAGTACGAAACCACCGCAGAAGCAATGAACACAAACAAATTCAACAATACAAAATACACCGCAGAAACACTCTGTTCTGTGTGTAGTGCCAACATCTGAGAGCGCAACAATCCCAAGACCGTAAATATCACCGTAACGATACTAATTCCACCGACTGCAATAAGTATTTTACGCCGCTTCTCCACTTCCCTTTTTACAAAAACAGGCAGTGCATGTGACCAACAAAACAGCGCAATCGACAAAGCAAAAGCCAACGCCGCCGATGCTAACCACATATCGCCAAATACCTGAAAAGCACTGATATTAAAGAAGGTTTCGCCAATATGTAGCAAGCCCGAAAGTAAGAGCGCGAACACCAAACGAATCTTGACTTCAGTGTAATCCGGTACACCGCCGTCGAGTTTTTCCTGTCGTCCGGCTTCCTGTAATTGGCGGAGGTCTTTTTGTAACCGCTTCTTGTTGGCTGTGGTGATTTGATGATTAATTTTACCAATTTGGTGCGTGGTCGTGGTGCCTAAATTGGTGTGTACCGTTGCCAACAAACTACTATACGCGCTGTGGATTTGGTGGATATACGGCAGTAGGTGTTTTTCGTTTTTATCTGGCTTGCCGAGTTCAGCAAAACGCCCGGCGGTGGTGCGGGCATTTGCCAATATCATTTGATGTGTGCGAGTGAGTTGAGGCAACAGCATAAAGGTGACAGAAGGTTGTCCTTGATATGCTTTGGTTGCCTGATTGCTTCTGTTGGATTGTATTATTGCATAGGTGAGGTGGATTGTCTAACTTCTCTATCCACTTTCCAATTTCAATTCTTATCGGTAGAAGTTCAGAACGAATACGCGAAAAAGAGTAGTGGCTTAATGCTGCCGCCCGTGCCATACGCGCCCGTAGCCGATGCCAGTGGCTTGACCGAGCCGAAGCGTTTGCGGTAAGCGGAAGTTGGTGGAGAAATGGACGGTGCAGGCGGTTTTGATTTGGTCGTGAAAGACGGGCTTGGGACTACGCGAATATTGGAAATCGTGCAGGACGACTTTGAGATAGTGCGCGTTGAGGTCGTAAGCGTAGTTGATGTGGGCGAGGAAGGTTTGGATATTGCCGTAGAGGTAGCGTTCGAGTTTGTCGTTGCGGAGGTAGGGGTCTTCGATGTCGTTGAGTTGCTTGGCGAGGTCGTCGTTGATGAGGAGGGTCGGGGCGTGATAACGGCGTAGCCCGCGCACAAATTCGGGCGTGTATTGCTCACGGATTTCGACGGTATTTTTCAGGGGCATGGGGCTTTGATTGCGGAATAGCTCATACCACAATTCCAGTGCCACTACGGAGGGCGCACCTATCGCTGTCCACTCCGGCGCACCTTGCCAACGGGCTAATTGTATGCCCGAATATTTGATGTCCTGATTGTGAAATAAATCAATGTCAATGCCCTGCTCCGCCAAACGTTGCGGATGTTCGCGCAATAAATCCTTCGCGCCACCAAGAAAGAGTTTTTTGGCGCGGTGCGAATCGGGGATTTCAATATCAAGCAGGCGTATGGTGAGTATTCGTATCATTTTAATGCGACAATGCGATAATGATGTAATGCGACAATGTTTTTTAATGAATGAGTGAATGAATTTTGAATGAATGAATCCGGCGTGAAGGTACGAAAAAACCTTGACGGCTGCTGCGTAGTTGTTGGTTTATTGAGTTCATAAAAAAGATACTTGTTGTGAACTCAATGAACTTTATACACTCAATAAACTCCCCCTTAAAATTTCCGCTTCTGCGGTGCTTTGATGCCTTTGGCGTACATCATGTATTTGAGGAGGTTGTTGATATTGGAATAGGCGGTGTAGGCTTCATTGGAGTAGCCTAGATAGTGATTGCCGATGCGTGGGTAAAAACCCTTGACATAAGACCTGCCGACATTAAAAAAGCCGACTTTTTTATCCACCAAAGCCTGAAAAAAGGGTTGTAGAATGGCTTTGCCTTCTTCGGTAAATTGGTCGGTCAATTTGCCGTTTTCTTTGACTTTCAGGTCGTTCAACAAATCATCGTTCATGACCACCAATACGAGTTTGTTCGGATTGCCGATGACTTGTTGGAAATGCGCCGTTGTTTGCCAATCTTTCATTTCATTAAATATGACATAATCGGCATATGCGTATTCGGACATGATGAGTTTGCGGAGGTTGAGAAAAGGGTCGAATTTGTCGAAATTGGCATCCTTGTGTACAAACAATACGTAGGCATTGGATTTGAGGTACATGGTGTTGGCTTCCGTCTCGGTGAGGCGGTCTATTTGCTCGGTAAATTGGGCGTATTTGCTTTCTTGCCGGAGCATAAACCGCTGTTTGGCAGCCTGATACATCATCGCAATCAGTCCGCCAAGCAACAGCCCGGCTACACCCCACAAGACGCTTACCATATCTATAAAACGATTGTTGAGCGTATCTGACCGGTTGACATAAGCCTGCGTTTCGGCTTGGCTTTTTTCCATTTTTTGCTCCACGCGCTGCTCCAATGCCTCCAAATCTTGCTTGGTCACATCCTGCGCGTACATCACACCAACGCACACCCATACGAGCGCGAGGGCGAGGAAAAGGGGCTTCCATAATCGGTAGTTCATAGGCGATTGTGTTTGGTCTATGTGTAAATTCATAAATGTAATCGTGGACAATTTTTTGATGTTTGATTGGGGCTTTGGTGATTGGTGATTCGTGACCGGTGATTGGTTGAGGTGGATGGTCAATTTCCCGTAGAGCCGCGCTTAATCGCGTCTCTACGGTGGTGCGGATTATTAGTTCCTAAGACACTTCGTGTGTAGTGATTGGTGATTGGTTGATAAAGTGATTAGGGCAAAGCTACCGTGAATCCCGAACGCAAAACACCGTCTCGCGTCCGACTTGTTAACTCCATAAACTTAATCAACTCCATAGACGCTCACCTAAACGGATTATCATTTCCTAAGCCACTTCGACAACCAACACGTTGGCGGCTAACCCAGAATATTGGTCTAAACGGATTATCAGTTCCTAAGCCACTTCAAGAAAATTATCTCGCAGGTGGTGAAATTGGCAAAGGTCTAAACGGATTATCATTTCCTAAGCCACTTCAATTTTGTGTTTACTCGGGTCTCATTCCCTCCCGTCTAAACGGATTATCAGTTCCTAAGCCACTTCAATAGTTTACGGAAGCGGTTTTAATGAATGGAGTACGTCTAAACGGATTATCAGTTCCTAAGTCACTTCGACATGCTTTATTATCCATAATAGCCAAAATGAGATGTCTAAACGGATTATCATTTCCTAAGCCACTTCAATCCTTTGGTACTTGTACCAAACAGGCTAATGTTTGTCTAAACGGATTATCATTTCCTAAGCCACTTCAATACAGAAGGTATTACCTCCACGAATCCATTTGGGTCTAAACGGATTATCATTTCCTAAGCTAATTATCTTTTCCTAAGCCACTTCACTACGTATTACCTAATTGGGTCTAAACGGATTATCATTTCCTAAGCCACTTCAACTGGGAGTCCATCCAGGTCGTTGCTGAAGAAGGTCTAAACGGATTATCATTTCCTAATCCACTTCAATACGCTACAAAGAGTGTCCATTGTGCAAATGGGTCTAAACGGATTATCATTTCCTAATCCACTTCAATAAAAAGCTTTGGCAATATCAATAGCTGCTAAAGGTCTAAACGGATTATCATTTCCTAAGTCACTTCAACTTTTTTAAAACGCCTACAACAAATCTGTGATAGGTCTAAACGGATTATCATTTCCTAAGTCACTTCAATAAATGAGAATACTAACAACAATTTTAATCTCAATGTCTAAACGGATTATCATTTCCTAAGTCACTTCAATAAAATCGGTAGTTTGGTTTTATTAGACATGTGGTCTAAACGGATTATCATTTCCTAAGACACTTCAACCTATGATGTGTTTGTAGGTAATTGCCACATTCGGTCTAAACGGATTATCATTTCCTAAGCCAATTCAATAGTGACCAATCTTCGCACTGGCGAGATGATAGAGGTCTAAACGGATTATCATTTCCTAAGTCACTTCAATAATGATGTTTATTACCATTATGTTAGACTTGTAGGTCTAAACGGATTATCATTTCCTAAGCCACTTCAATTTCGTAGAAAGTTCGGCTAAGACACTCATAGAGTCTAAACGGATTATCATTTCCTAATCCACTTCAATCGTCTATAAAGACGAGATATTAAGTGCTAATGCGTCTAAACGGATTATCATTTCCTAAGCCACTTCAATAATTTCACAGTTTCTGTTTACAGCCCCGTTAAAGTCTAAACGGATTATCAGTTCCTAAGACAATTCAACCATGCTGCGACGAACCGCAAAACATTTTGTACTCGTCTAAACGGATTATCATTTCCTAAGCCACTTCGACCTATTTCAAGTTATAAGGCATGGAGGAGAACCGTCTAAACGGATTATCATTTCCTAAGTCACTTCGACCCTTGAGTATAGTTCGGGTGAAATCATTGAAGTCTAAACGGATTATCATTTCCTAAGCCACTTCAATTAGTCGTCATCAGAGAACTCAACGAAGCCGCAGAGTCTAAACGGATTATCATTTCCTAAGCCACTTCAATACGATAAAGAAAAATCGTAGTAAATAGAAAAAAGGTCTAAACGGATTATCAGTCCCTAATCCACTTCAACAATGACTATAACACCTTTTAAAGAGTCTCTTCGTCTAAACGGATTATCATTTCCTAAGACACTTCAATACGCACAGCGCGACTATACATGGATTCCAGTAGAGTCTAAACGGATTATCATTTCCTAAGCCACTTCAATTGCACAGAAAATAACTGGCAACATTGGAATTGGGTCTAAACGGATTATCATTTCCTAAGCCACTTCAAGAAGGTGCTGCTAATGTACGTGTAGGCGACACAATGTCTAAACGGATTATCATTTCCTAAGCCACTTCAATGGTACTTAAAGCCGGCGGCAGGAAAACGAAGATGTCTAAACGGATTATCATTTCCTAAGACAATTCAATTTAAGAGAAGAAATGAAAAAACTAATATGCAAAGTCTAAACGGATTATCATTTCCTAAGCCAATTCAATCATTCAGAAGAAAATTCTTGAATCTGAAGTACTGTCTAAACGGATTATCATTTCCTAAGCCACTTCGACAAAGTTCTATCAAGGTAGAGCAATTCCACAATAGTCTAAACGGATTATCATTTCCTAAGCCACTTCAACTACCCGCTCGAACCTTGACAGTTCTCCTTTTATGTCTAAACGGATTATCATTTCCTAAGTCACTTCGACAGAGCAAGAGAAAGACGCGAACAAAAGCAACGTCTAAACGGATTATCATTTCCTAAGCCAATTCAATCGTCTGCGTCATCGCGCTCAATAACTACTGCCTGTCTAAACGGATTATCAGTTCCTAAGACACTTCAACCTTGGACGCATTGGAGGTCTATCCATATGAACGGTCTAAACGGATTATCATTTCCTAAGCCACTTCGACAAAGATATTCCAAATCCTATGAAATACTTCGAGGTCTAAACGGATTATCATTTCCTAAGCCACTTCAATAAAAAAAGACGAGTTTACCAAAAAGAAAGAAGGGTCTAAACGGATTATCATTTCCTAAGACACTTCAATAATTATCTTGAGTTTGAAACTATTGATGAAATGGTCTAAACGGATTATCAGTTCCTAAGACACTTTGACACAAAAAATATCCTGTTGCTGCATATACATCAGAGTCTAAACGGATTATCATTTCCTAAGTCACTTCAACTATCATATCGCTGAGATGACAGGTAGTGAAGGGTCTAAACGGATTATCATTTCCTAAGTCACTTCAACGCTGATGGTTTCTTCCGTTGGTATGATGCTAACGTCTAAACGGATTATCATTTCCTAAGTCACTTCAACTACGATGATGAATGTAATCTATCGATTCAAATGTCTAAACGGATTATCAGTTCCTAAGACAATTCAACAATACAAATCGGAACATGTCAAATGCCAAATTGGTCTAAACGGATTATCATTTCCTAAGCCACTTCAACATGCGCAACAAGACATGGAATGGAGAAAAGAAGGTCTAAACGGATTATCATTTCCTAAGCCACTTCAATCGAGAATACCAGACATTCTATGTAATCAACACGTCTAAACGGATTATCATTTCCTAAGCCACTTCAATACAGAAAACTAAAAGTATTTCAAAAGGCAGAAGAGTCTAAACGGATTATCATTTCCTAAGACACTTCAATTTACAACAGATTGAAAGCAATCTGTAATTTAACGTCTAAACGGATTATCAGTTCCTAAGTCAATTCAATATTGCTGGATAAATTGGGATGTAGGCGGCGGAGTCTAAACGGATTATCAGTTCCTAAGACAATTCGATTTGAACTACGGAGTTCACGCCGTGCTTTTGAAGTCTAAACGGATTATCAGTTCCTAAGACACTTCAAGTGTTACATATAGTAGCAATAAATGCAATTTCCCGTCTAAACGGATTATCATTTCCTAAGTCACTTCAACTCATATTTAGAGGCCGAAAACCCGCCGAAGATTGTCTAAACGGATTATCATTTCCTAAGCCAATTCAACCTTTTACCATTTGATAAAAATATCGAAGAGATGGTCTAAACGGATTATCATTTCCTAAGCCACTTCAATAGGTAGCAAGTTCGAACTCTGTCGGGACTACGGATGTCTAAACGGATTATCATTTCCTAAGCCACTTCAATGACTTACGAGTCGTTTGAGAACATAGCAGAAAGGTCTAAACGGATTATCATTTCCTAAGCCACTTCAATGTTTATTGTGCCAATCTAGCACAAACCTTTTACGTCTAAACGGATTATCATTTCCTAATCAAATTCAATCCGAAAACATCTCACAGGTGTTTTCCCCAGATAAGTCTAAACGGATTATCAGTTCCTAAGTCACTTCAACTGGAGTTAGCTGTGTGCCTCTAAAGAATGATGGTCTAAACGGATTATCATTTCCTAAGTCACTTCAACGAAAGTTGTGGTATTTAGAGAATCAATTGGAAGGTCTAAACGGATTATCATTTCCTAAGACACTTCAACTGTAACCACTGTTATTGCACAAGAAACAATAGAGTCTAAACGGATTATCAGTTCCTAAGACAATTCAATATCCAAATACATGTTCGGCAAAATCCCCACCCAAGTCTAAACGGATTATCAGTTCCTAAGACACTTCGGCTCGAACCTTTAGAGAACAACCGGACAGAAAATGTCTAAACGGATTATCATTTCCTAAGACAAT
>JAHDEO010000193.1:11077-12336 GCA_020628725.1 Saprospiraceae bacterium | reverse complement strand
AGTTATCAATTATACATTCTCAATTCTCAATTTGGCGAAGACATTAATTACTGTTTTTTATTGAAAATGAATTTAATCATTACAATAAAAACACACGAAATATGAGTTGGAAATATTTCGCGTAGCGAAATCCAATCTAAAATCAAAAATCACTCAATCAAAAATCATCCCACGTCTCCGTCCGCATCACGTTTAATTTCTTTTGCGGGAATGACGTATTCATCTTTACGATATTTTTCTTCATCCTCCGAATATTCTGTATCAAATTCAAAGGCAGTATTTTTGCGGTCTTCATAGGTGCGTTCTTCTTCATTAGTTTCTTGCGGAGGTACGAGTTCATCGAAGATTTTCTCTACCTTATCCTTGATTTTACGCGGGTCGGTACCGGAATTTAAAGCTTCGCTCAACTCGGCAATTTGGCGCGTAAATTTGGCGCGGGTCTTTTTAATATCACCGATTAATTTCGATTTCTCGCGATTGATGACTTTGACAGCTTTTGATTTTCCACCAAACATAATTTCCACCGTTTCCACAAAACGCTTTAAAATACGATACACCAACGACGAAGCAAAACCACCGACCATTGCCAACGTAGGACGTGCGAGTAGTTCGAGTTTGTCATTTGCCTCATTCATCGGAATCAATGTAGCCAACAACATACCCGCTATCAATCCCAATACAAATCGCATCCAATAAGAGGATAAATAAATTGGGTCGAATGTACCTTTAGTGATATATTCATCCGCTTCAAACAACTCCGCGAAAGATGCGCCAAGCCCTGCTGCTGCCATGAAAAACAGCAAATTGGTCAACATCGGCAAGCCCGAACCTTGTATCGCTTCATCACCACCTGTCAAACTCACATACGAAAGCATACTCAACAAAATGAATACAACCAGACAAATCAATGCTGCCCCCATCATCTGACGTACAAAGCTCACAGGTGAGAGGAATTTGAGAAAACTCGGTTTGTTTTCCTCGTCAATCAAATAGCGAATGGAATCTGGCGTGGCAGGATAGACAATTTTAGTCAATCGCTCATGCGTAGTGACAATTGCTTTCAAATCACCGACAACTTTCTCATCATAATGTACACTATCGGCAGCGCATTCGCCTCTATCTACAGAGTCTTTCAAAATATACGATTCGAGTGTCTTGACAATGGAAGAAGGAACAGCGATACCTTTATTTAAGGCATAGCGCAACATGAGGTTGCTATCTTGGATGTATTGTTCGCGAATGGATGGTTCTTGCGACAT
>JAHDEO010000193.1:0-10977 GCA_020628725.1 Saprospiraceae bacterium | reverse complement strand
TTACGAAATAACGGACAAAATTAGGAAAACTTGTGCGCTTGGATAAATATTATTCAATAAATCTGTGTGTGATAATTTGCATATTATTATTGGAAATGCGAAATTAGCGTTTTATAGATGTTAGAAGTCAGACCATTTCATTGTCAGATGACAGAAATGAGAGGATAACAACCATGAAAAAGGAACTTCCTGCCACTTTTTTGTCAAGCTATCTGACCTCTTCCAACTCATTTATTTTTTCACCTTTATAACCTTTAAAGCGATGAACCTATACCCACAATCTCCTCTTGGCATGGATGCCGATTTTGCAAAACCTAATGCACAATACAACAGTCGCGTTGTCATGGTCTTATTGGGCATGATGCTGTTTTTTGTGTTTTATGTCGCCTTTGTGATAGCATCGGGCTATTTGTTTTATTTGTCTGTGATAAATATTACTCAATATGGTCTTGGTTACAGTTTTTGGATAATGCTCTTCAAAATTGCCCTTGTAGTAGGGGCGGGAATGTTGTTTGTTTTTACCTTGAAATTTTTATTCAAAAAACATTCATTTGAGAATCCAAAAAATATTGAACTCAAAGAAGAAGAAAATCCTGAATTATACCGCTTCATTCGCAAGTTATGCGAAGAGACGGGCGCACCATTGCCCAAGAAAATATTCGTCAATGACGAAATTAATGCAATGGTATTTTACAACAGTACCATTTTGAGTCTTTTCATGCCGGTGCGTAAAAATCTATTGATTGGTTTGGGTTTGGTCAATTCGGTGAATTTGACTGAATTTAAGGCGATTATGGCGCACGAATTTGGTCATTTTGCCCAAAAAAGTATGCGCCTCGGCAGCTATACTTACATGGCAAATCGCATTATACACGACATGGTGTATAGTCGCGACAAATGGGACCTTTTTCTGGACAGATGGGCGCAACAAGACATCCGTATCAGCTTCGGGGCTTGGGCGTTGAAAGGCGTTATTTTTGTAGTGCGAAATATATTGGCATTGATATATCGTGGTATTAATATGTTGTATGCTGCGCTTTCTCGTCAAATGGAATTTCAAGCGGATTTGGTGGCAGTCAGCACGACAGGGAGTGATGCGATAATTACCGGATTGGCGAAGGTCGTAGATGGTTCGCAAGCAATGGCTGTGGCGCGTCAGCAATTGGCTGATGCTGCTGACCATGAGTTGTTTACGAAAGATATTTTTTATCATCAAACTCACGCTAAGACCTTCATTGACAGTCTCGAAGAGCGCAGCGAAAAAGCTCCACAAAGAACTGACGAGCGCGGCGTAACTTATATTTTCAATAAGGAAGACCACTACATTCCGAGTATGTATGCAAGCCATCCGCCTAATTATGACAGAGAACTAAATGCCAAAAAAGAATACATTAACGGTGTGGAAGATGAGCGTTCGCCCTGGGAATTGTTTGGCGATGCTGCCAAACTCAGAGCCATCGTGACGAATAAGGCATATGAGCTATCTGCATGGGCAGAAAAGAAAGAACTTTTTTATTCGGAACCCGAAAAGGTACAGGCATTTATACAATCAGAAATAAAAGAAACTGTTTTTGATAAAAAATATAAAGATGCCTATACGAGCCGTTATTTAAAGGGTATTGAACTGGATAATCCGAAGAAATTAATTGCGAAATTTAAAGAGGAATTTGAGGACGACACTCAAAAGGCTTACGATACGCTTTACGGTGAATATTTGGATGCCGGATTAGCACGTATTAAAAAATGCGAAGAGGAAATGAACGAATTGGTCGGTGCAGTACAGGGAACTTCGGGGAAATCATTCGTTTACAAAGATAAAAAATACAAAAAAGATGAAGCGGGGGAAATGTTCAATGACTTGAATGAGAAATTTGGTAAAGAATGGGAATGGTACGCTGATTTTGATCAAAAAGTATTGGCGATTCATTTATATATGACAAAGAAAATGAAGATGAAGGAGGAGAGAAAGGAGTTGCTGAAACGCTACGAATTTCAATTGACTTTGCAAGACCTTCGGGAGCGTGTACATGGTGGTCAGGAAGAATTTGGTGAATTTGTGCAAGATGTCAGTTCACGGGATATTATGGAAGATGAAGTTTTTCAGTTGAAGGACATCTTGCGAGAAATGCGCCGCGCTTTCTTGGCACTGCTCGATGAAACTGCCGAAATCGAAATGCCAACCTTGAGTAATATGGAAGACATTTCCACACTGAAAGTCTTTTTATCGCCCGAAGAAAAGATTCGCGTAGTTGATTTTTCCGGTGATTGGCTGAATGAATATGGCGGTCAATTGGAGACGGTTTCTTCGCGTTTGGTGCGCTTGCATTTTAAGAGTATTGGGAATATTCTGGCTTTGCAGGAGCGTATTAGTGAGGCGTATTTTGAGGGGAATGTTGTTGCTGAATAATGCTATAATAAGATTATTTTGATAGACGGTGGGTTGAAACCCACCGCTTTTGCGAAATTAACGTTATAAATAACAGAAGCGTAGGGTTTCAACCCTGCGTTTTTGTTTTTCATCGCAAGCTAACCTTCACCGGCAAACCACCTTCAGGGCGCAAAGTAATCAAACCTTCCAATTTAGGAGCTTCGTTGGCTATCACTTCAAATTTAAATTTAGGTAGCAGAATAGCCAATGCCAACTGCATTTCCATATAAGCAAAATTATTGCCGATGCAAAGTCGCGGTCCGCCACCAAAAGGCATGTAACTAAATGGATGTCGTTCCTTGATCAACTCCGGCGCAAAGCGTTCGGGCATAAAATCATTGGGACGTTTCCAATAGACAGGATTGCGATGCAAGCCATAAACGAAAACCGTCACCACCTGACCTTTTTTGATTTTATAACCCATCATTTGATGCTCTACCAAAGCCTCACGGTCGGTAATCCATGCCGGAGGAAAAAGTCGCATCGACTCCTGTATCACTTGTTTGGTATAGGTCAAACCTCTCAAATCCTCAAAAGTCGGCAAGCGATTTCCGACGACATTTTGAATTTCTGCCAATACTTTTTCGGCGATTTCAGGATGTTGGTGCAGCAGATAAAAAGCCCACGTCAAAGCATTGGCACTGGTTTCATGTCCTGCGAGCAACATAATCATACTCTCGTCGCGCAATTGTTGGTCGGTCATGCCTTCGCCCGTATCTTCGTACCTTGCTTGCAGCAGCATATCCAACAAATCGTCAAAATTTCCTTGATTATTTTTTCTTTCCGAAATGATACTGTAAACTATTTCATCTATCTCATTAATCAATGCCTGCATCTTTTTATCCTTTCCATTCAGCTTGAAAAATTGAGTAGAAAACGGTATTCTGACTTTAGCAACAATATAATGTTGAAGTACTGTAATGATTTCATCAAAACGGTCAATATACTTATCAGAAATACTATTACTAAACAAGCTGTTCAATACCACTTTTATGGTCAATCTCATCATTAATTTCATCAAGTCAGCAGAACCGAATACATCAATATTATGCTCCAAATTCAGACTAAAATCAATAATGTCTTCTGTGATAATATTAGAAAGGTCTTCCAATTTTTTCTTATGAAAACCGGGCTGAATCAACCTTCTTTGTTGTCGCCAATAATCGCCTTCAGAAGTCAATAAACCTCTCCCGATAACATCTCCAAGAGTGCGTGTAAATCTTGTTTTTTGATAATTTCGATGTCCTTTTTGCATGAAATATTGCACGAAATCGGCATCTTGACTCAAGTAAATTTCCTCTAAGCCCACATAGGATTTATAAGTGTCTCCGTATTTTTCAAATTGACTGGAAATTAGCCCGATAGGGTCATCCAATAATCGAGGTAGATTTCTGAAAGTTTTCAGTATTGGGATTCTTTTAGCCTCAATTGTCGTTTCGTTTATATTGTCTTTAGTTGAATTCATATTTCAAAAATACAAAAATTTGTTTGTAGTTGATAATTCGTAAATAATACGTATGTGTAATAAATTGCACTTTTTGCTAAAAAAGTGACTACGAACTATTGGGCGGGAGGCACTAAAATTTATTGTTTGAGCGGAGCGAGTTTAAATTTTATAGTCTTTTGCCTACTTTTTGACAATGAAAAAGTAGGAGCCCCGCCGGCTTGAGGCGAAAGGCAAAATCAATGTACTATTTTTAGTGTATTCAGCCGATTTTGATTGAAAAAATCTCGCTTCAATAATTAGTACAATTTGTTAAACACACAATAATACAGTTGGATATGTAGCCCAAAAAGCCCAAAAAGGTCTATCAACATTCGATATTCAGACCTTATTTAGCAAGAAAGCAAGGCGACAGATAAAGTAAATTTTGGCAAGTTAAAATGTTGGATATTTCTTTGGTAATTGGAAAGGAACGATACTGCCTGAATGTGTTGTTAATAATGCTTTGTTGTGTTTTTTCGGAAAGTCAGGAGCAAACATTTTTTCATAAAAAATAAAAAAATCGCGTTTGCAATGTTATCATAGTAAGTTAAAATTACGTAAATTTATTAATGTTTAATAATTTGATAATCAAAATATTGAAATTTTCACAAAACATAGGTAATAGTAATTGCTACAAACTGCCAATTACCTGACTGCGGACTGTTAGTTAAATTTAGCCTTACCAACCATTTTAAAAAACAGCACGTTATTGAAAGTGAAATTGACGAAATCCATTAACCCTTATGTACAGAAATTTTGTAATCGCGTGCACGCACAACATTTTTTCAAACATAATCTATTATTTAATTTATTTAAATATCAATAATTCAAGTTGTAGATAGCTGCAACAGTCGATAGGAATACGTGGAATTAGTTGTAAACTGACGTTTATCTATGGACTAAGTTGCGTTCCGCAACTTGAGTTATCAATAAAATTTAGATTTATGAAAAATATGAATTTCATGCTACTTATTGTAGCTGTCGCGCTATTATTTACGAATACAATAACAGCCCAAACCGGAGATTATCCACTCAATGCCGAACCCGGAAAATGTTATGCGAAATGCCTGATTCCTGACCAATACGAAACAGTCACCGAACAGGTGCTTGTCAGAGACGCCTCTTATCGCATAGAGACTTCTACGCCGGTTTACGAGACCGTTGAGGAAACTTACGAAATCAAACCTGCTACGACGCGCATCGAAGTCATCCCCGAATCTCGCGAAACAATTACCGAACAATACGAAATAGAACCGGCAACTACCCGACTCGAAGTAGTTCCCGCAGAGTATGGAACGATACAAGAACAAATAGAAGTAAAAGCCGCCGGTACAAGGTTGGTATGTACACCTATGGTCTATAAAACCGAGTCGGAGCAGATAGAAGTTGCGCCTGCCACGACAAAATGGGTAAGGCGTAAGGCGGACAGGAATTGCCTGTCGGCTGACCCCAATGACTGTCTGGTTTGGTGCTTGGTGGAAGTACCTGCGAAAACCGAAGTCGTCACACGCCGTATTCCCAATTGTCCCGCAGATGCTACCATAAATGGAGACAAGTGCTGTAGAGAAGAAACTACGCCGGGGCAATTCAGGACGATTACAAAAAAAGTGTTGAAGACACCCGCAAGAGTGCGAGAAATACCTGTACCCGCCAAAATGGGGACACTTACGCGAAAAGTGATTAAAGAGCCCAGCAGAACACGCGAAATCGAAATACCCGCAGAATATGGAACACGCACCCGAAAAGTCCTGAAAACTCCGGGACTTGACAGGCAGGTTGAAATTCCGCCGGAATACAAAACAATCACTAAAAAAGTGTTGGTACGACCGGGCGGATTCTCAGAATGGCGAGAGGTTATTTGTAGTGGTGGAGTGACTGCTGCTACTGTTCGCGCAGTACAAGATGCCTTGAGAGGTCGCGGCTATGACCCCGGACCTACCGATAATGTGATGGGAAAAAACACAAAAGCTGCTTTGACGAAGTTTCAAAAAGATAATGGATTGCCCATTGGTCATCTTGACTTTGAAACACTGAGGGCTTTGGGTTTAGATTATTAACCCTTGTAATGACTGCTTTAGCTGTCAAGTATATTTTAACTTTTTATTAGTTTAAAAACAATGACTTATGTTTTTTTTTGACTCACTTGGCAGCTAAAGCAGTCATTACTAAACCCCACACTCAAACATTTTTTTGTGAAATTAAAATTTGCCCTGTAACCAATTCGATGTGTTTGTGAATATTCAATTTGCTATTTTTGTGAAAAAATAGAACACACTATGAGCCACCTATTCACATGTGAATACATCGCCCAACTCGCCACCACACACTACAACTTGCAAGGCGAAATAAAACCCCTGCCCGGAGAAGTCGATTTCAATTATCGACTCACCACTTCCGAAGGAAAATATATCATAAAAATCGCTTCGCCCGATACTGATTTGGCGCGTTTGGAGATGCAAAATGAGGTCTTATTACACGTCCGCAAGCACGTACCTGATGTCCGCACACAAGATGTACTTTCGAATGTGGAAGGCAAGCACCTCACTCACATTCAAGACCAAGATGGCGCGACAAGGTATTTGCGAATTTTGACTTATTTAGAGGGTGATTTATGGGCAAAAGTCCGTCCGCATACGCCCGCGCTTTTGGAGCATTTGGGCGAAAGTCTGGGGCTTTTATGTAAAGGCTTAAATGGGTATGACCATCCTGCTGCTCACTTCGATTTTAAATGGGATTCCTCACGAGTCAATAAGTGGATAGAGCCGCATGTAGATACAATTAAAGACCCTACACAACGCACTATCATCGACCATTTTCTGAATTTATATAAAACGAAATTTTTACCACAAAAAAATACATTCAGACAAGGCGTTCGTCAAAACGATGCCAACGACTATAATGTTCTGATAAATGCTGATAAACAAGAAGTTACAGGCATTTTGGATTTTGGAGATACCGTATATACGCATACGATTAATGAAGTCGCAATTGCCATCGCTTATGCTGCCATGCACAAGCCCGACCCCTTGACCGCAGCTTCAGATGTAGTACGAGGTTTCTATCGAATTTTTCCATTACAAGAAGCAGAATTAGACGTATTATGGACAATGATAGGAGCGCGATTGATGGTCAGCGTAGTCAATTCTGCCATAGGAAAAATCGAACATCCTGACAACGAATACCTCCAAATCAGCGAGCGTCCGGCATGGGATTTACTCCGAAAAATACATGACATTCATCCTGAATTTGCTCACTACACATTTCGTCATGCTTGCGGCTTAGAGCCTTATCCGAAAAAGCAAATTTTCATGGATTGGGCAGCCACTCAAAGTGCTGCAAAAATTGTGGATGTTGACCTGCAAAATGACCCAATACACATCCATGATTTTACGGTTGGTAGTTTGGAATTGGGAAATAATTTGGAGTTTGAGGATATTGAAATTTTTACGAGAAAAACATTTAATACGCTGGCAGAAAAAAAGGCAATCGCGGGGATTGGTCGCTATCTCGAAACACGTCCTTTTTACACAACAGATTCATTTGTTGCTCATAGAAATCAAGGACGGGAATGGCGTACCGTTCACTTGGGATTAGATGTGTTTATGGATGCCGAATCCGTCATTTATGCGCCTGCGGATGGTACAGTTTTCTCATTAAAAAATAATGATGAAACAGGCGATTACGGACCAACAATCATCCTTGAACACAAAGTAAACAACAAACTCATCTTCTGGACTTTATACGGACATCTAACCCAAGATTCTATCGAAAATCTAAGCTTGAATCAAACCATAAAAAAAGGAGAACCACTATGCAAAATGGGCAATTATCCCATCAATGGGAATTGGCCCCCACACCTACATTTTCAAGTCATACTGGATATTTTCGACCACACCGAAAACTATCCCGGCGTAGCCTATTTCTCCGAAAAAGAAATTTGGGAAAGTATTTGCCCAAATCCAAATACACTCTTAAAAATTCCCCCTCGCGCACCCCTTAATCCCCTAAAGGGGAAAGCCACGCAAATGGTGGATGTGACAAGCGGGCTGACCTCCCCTTCAGGGGAAAGAGGGGCGAGCGAAGGCATCTTAAAATCCCGCCAAACCCACCTCGCCAAAAACCTCAGCATTTCCTACAAAAAACCACTCCACATGGTACGCGGAAGCGGTCAATACCTATACGGTACCACAGGCAGACGCTACCTCGATACCGTCAATAATGTCGCGCATGTAGGGCATGAACACCCACGCGTAGTGGAAGCCGCCAAACGACAAATCGCTGTTCTCAATACCAACACACGCTACTTACATGAGAATTTGGTGCGTTATGCGGAGGAATTGGCAGCGATGTTTCCTGCCCCCTTGGATACTTGCTTTTTTGTCAACTCAGGTAGCGAAGCCAACGAACTCGCCCTACGCATCGCCAAGACTGCAACGGGACGAAAAGACATGGTCGCACTGCAAGTTGGTTATCATGGAAATACCAATGCTTGCGTGGATGTGAGTTCGTATAAATTTGATGGAAAAGGCGGCAAGGGCGCACCCGCACACACGCATATCGTACCTATGCCCGACACGTACAGAGGCTTATATCGTAACCCGCAAAATGCAGGAATTGAATACGCCAAACACGTCAAAGAAGCGGTGCAAAATACGAACGTTGCTGCCTTTATTGCAGAACCAATTATGAGTTGTGGCGGGCAGATTCCTTTGCCTGCCGGCTACTTGAAAGCAGCATTTGAGAGGGTACGCGGAACAGGTGGTTTGTGTATTGTGGATGAGGTGCAACACGGTTTCGGTAGAGTAGGAGAGGCGTTCTGGGGCTTTGAGTTACAGGGAGTTATGCCGGATATTGTGACGATGGGTAAGCCAATCGGTAATGGGCATCCGATGGGTGCAGTCATCACGACTCGCGCGTTGGCAGATGAGTTTGCGAATGGGATGGAGTTCTTTACCACTTTTGGGGGAAATCCTGTTTCGTGTGCGATTGGTCGAGAGGTTTTGCAGATTGTGAAGGATGAAAATTTACAAGAAAATGCGCGTGTAATTGGGGAATATTTGAAGTCAGGTTTACGAGATTTACAATCGCGTTTTCCTATCATCGGTGATGTGCGCGGACATGGTTTTTTCTTAGGTTTTGAATTGGTGAAAAATCCTGAGACTAAAATACCCGCACCTAACCAAACAAGCTATCTTTCCAATCGAATGCGAACCCTCGGTATCCTCACCAGCACAGATGGACCCGACCATAATGTCATCAAAATCAAACCACCAATGGTATTTAATCGTGCCAATGCGGATTTTATGTTGGATATGTTGGAACGGGTATTTAAGGAAGAACCAATGAAGGTTTAATGTAGCACCGCCCTACGTTTTATACATCGTATTTCATAATAATTTCTTTTTTCCCGTGCTTTTTACCCGTATCCACGAAGCCGACTTTGGTATAGAAGGCATCTGCACCATTTTCTTTGGGGACATAACTCAGCAAAATTTCTTTGATATCCGGCAAAGTTTTCATAAAGTCAATGACTTGAAGCAGGGCAGTTTTTCCATACCCTTTGCCTTGATGATTTTGATCAATCATATACCGCCATACCCAGTATTCTTTCTTCTTTTCATCTATTGACAACATCACAAAACCAACAGGCACATCATTAAAATAGATGCCCCGAAACCATGCTTTGTGAGTATAGTGAGCCTGTGCAATGGAGACAGAATTGGGGGCGACTTGGTCTTGTTGGGCGTCTTTGACTTTTAAATGCAATATCTCATTGAGGTTGTCTTTGGTAATTTCTTGCAGATTTATCATAACTGTTTTTGGTAAAACGAATGTGAATAAAACGCAAACTAATCTGAATTAGTTCCATTTTTATTGCGGAACTTATTTTACAAATTGTACGTTTTACTGGCTTTATCATTTAAAATTGTGTAAAATGAAAAAGCGAACCCTTTTTCGCCCCGTCAATCAGCATGAATTAAAGTTGATTGAGGCGACTGATTTTCAAAAGTTTCCGCCGAGATTGCCTGAGCAACCAATATTTTATCCTGTATTGAATGAAGCATACGCCACGCAAATTACAAAGGAGTGGAATGTGCCAAAATACGGCGAAGGCTATGTTTTGAAATTTGACATCAGCGAAGCATACTTTCAACAATTTGAAGTGAAAAATGTAGGCGCAGATATGCACGATGAAATTTGGGTGTCGTCAGAGGATTTGGACGAATTTAACGCTCAAATTATCGGCAAAATTGAAGTCATCGGAAAATATTTTCAATAAAAAAATACACTTACGCGAACTTTTCTTTTTTTCAAAACGTACTTATTCGCGTAACACATTTACGAATTAATTTTGAATGAATGAATGTTGAATTTTGAATGATACTAAATTTACATTTGTCGTTCTGTTTTATAAAATGAAAAATACATACACATACACACTCCTTTCCTCGAGTTTATCGCTAAGTCATTTCGATAGCGGGAGGATATGCTATGTGTATTAGACTGGACTTCAATTCCAATTCTATATATAACGGAAAGCCTCTCGATTTATCGAGGGGCTTTTTGTGTTATAATGCTACAATGCTGAAATGTGATAATGCTACAATGTTTTTATTGTCGCATTACATCATCATCGCATTGTCGCATTAAAATTGCTTCGGTGGCGAAAATGGGAGACGCGGCAGGTTCAGACCCTGTTATCCGATAAGGATGTGTGAGTTCAAATCTCACCCGAAGTACAAAGCAATGCTACAATGTTGAAATGCGATAATGCTACAATTAATGAACGAGTTTTGAATGACTGAATGAGTGAATATTTTTATGAGAAATATTCACATATTCAAAATTCGCCCATTCACTCATTTTCATTGTAGCATTACATCATTGTAGCATTAAAAAAGGTAGGTAAATGAGTCGTTGGGACAAGCCCGGTCTTGAAAACCGGTGGCACCTTCGGGTGTGGGGTTCGAGTCCTCTGCCTACCTCCAATATAATGATGCAATGCTACAATGCGATAATGCTTAAATGCGAATGAATGAATGAAGGAATTTTTGAATGAATG
>JAHDEO010000192.1 GCA_020628725.1 Saprospiraceae bacterium | reverse complement strand
ACTGCTGTCTCGATATTGCCGTGTCCTGAAATCATCACTACGGGCGTATCGGGCGCAAGTATCGCCACGCGCTCCAATGCCTCCAAGCCGTCCATCTTCGGCATTTTGATGTCCATGATAACGACATCGTATGTGTCCTTTTTTAATTTCGCTAAGGCATCTAAGCCGTCAGCGGCTTCATCGACTTTGTATTTTTCAAATTCGAGAATGTCTTTGAGTGTACGGCGGATGCTCGCCTCGTCATCTACGATTAGTACTTTTGCCATGTTGTTTAGTATTGTGGTGTCGGGGTTTTGTGGTGTTGTAGTATCATGGTGCTGTTGTATTGCTGTGTCGTGGTATTGTAGTTAGAGATACTACAACACTACCGCACTACGACACCACAACACCATTTCACAAAGATACTACAACACGACTCCACTACACTATAAATATGCCAAATAGTTTAATAATGGTTAATGGCTCAACTTATTCCTTCTCTTTTACATATAAAAAAATAAGAGAAGATAATTCCGAAGTTTTTTATCCCAAACACCAAATAGAACACGAATCACATCTACATAAGAAAAGGTAAAAATGCGATTAAATTCGAAATCGTTCCTATCTATCCAAATTGATTAAGTATTGAAATCTAAAAAGCTGTGCAAACCAAAGTCTACACAGCTTTTTTATAATCAATAACAATTTAATAACCAATCCATTCAAGTTGCGAACAACTTGAAAAATTCCAAAAAGCAAATTCCAAATCCCAATTCAAATATATTTTTCGTGTTTTGTTTTATTGGAATTTGGAATTTGTTTCAATTTGCATCAATGATTTCACTGGCATCTGATGTTGTAGCGGTGATGTCGGGATAGCCCTTATATCTGACAGTGGAAGCATCTTCGACACTACCGTCAAGTAATGTGTTGCAGAAAATTTCGAGGTCGGAGGCATCTTCCACTTGAACGTTGCAGGTATTGGCGATGAAAGAGAAAGCATTGACATCGCTGGCGTCAGCCACTTCAATATTGAGTACCTCGGCACTACCGGATAGTGATAAATCCGTAGCATCTTGCACTACAACTTTTAGTCCTTCTAAATCGGTAAAATTCAATACTTCGGCATCTACAGCGTCGTGGAGTTTGATGCGTTCAATGGTTGGCATTTCGATGAATACCTCTGCGGTGGCATTGCGTACATTGACGTTGCCGTTGTATTCTACATTGAGGTTGCCGTTGGTAACTTGGGTGGAAATTCGCTCTATCAGATTGTCATCAGCACGAACTTCTACGAGAAATTCATCACCTTGCATGATACGCACATCGAAGGCATCTTCTACTTCTACTTTTGAGAAGTCAGCTACTTCGCGAGCTTCGGTAATAATATCTCCCGACCCAACGATAGCATCGTTACAAGAGAAAATAAGAAGACAGAACAAGATGGAGCAAATACATACATGAATAGTTTTCATTGTTTTAGAAAGTTTTGGTTAACAAGTGATTAGTCCATAGACCATAGTTGATAGTCCATAGACAAACGTAAAATTTAAGTAAGGCAATCTCAAAATGTATTTTCAAAGACAAACGATCTTTTCAAGGGTTGCATCAAATTATTATTTATAAAATAAAAAAGCAGCACAAATCGAAATTTGTACTGCGTGGCTTGATTTTGATGGTAAAATTTTGACTGTCTACTAATTGGCACTCGTAAGTTTGCTTGCCATAGATGCAGTGGCAGTAACGGTCGGATTGCCTTTATAGCGTAGTACAGAGGCGTCTTTGACTTTCCCTTCAAGAAGTTTATTGCATGTAATGCTCAATTGCGAGGCATCTGTGACCCGTGCATTGCAATTGTCGGTTGAAAAATCAAAACCTCTGACCACACCTGCATCAGTGACATTGATTTCAAGTACATCAGCATCGCCGGAAATGGATAAATTGGAGGCATCATGCACGCCAATTCGTAGTTTTGATAAGCCTGAAAAACCTGTTACGTCGGCACGGACTGCATCGCTCAACTTGATGTGTTCTACCGTTGGCATTTGGATAGATACCTCTGAAACCGTATTTTTTGTATTGACGATTCCTCTGTATTTCACATATAAAGTGCCATTGGTAACTTCAGTAACAATCTTGTTCATAAGATTATCATTAGCACGTACTTCTACACGGGTTTTATTGCCTTGTGTGATTTGTGCTTTAATCGCATCTTCCACTTGCACTTTTGAAAAATTACTGACGTCGCGGGTTTCCTTGATGACATTGTCTGAGCCTACAATTGTGGTATTGCTTACATCATTATTGCAAGAAAAAAGGAGTAGGGAGAACAAAAAGGAGCTAAATAACACTTGGATTACTTTCATTGATTTAAAATGTTTAAAGTGAATAAAAAATGATTGCAGGATAAATTAGGTTATATTCGATAAAGACAAATGATTTTTTTAACAGTTGCATAAAATTGTTTTTTACACAATAAAAAAAGCCGTAAATTATTCATTAAGAATAACTTACGGCTCAAATATTTTAATTTGCTCACGCGCGCCTCCAACTCCTAAAGGAGCGTCCGCCCAATATTTTTACATCAGCACGTCAGTACTTGCGTACATCAGTACATTAAACAATCATCCGAATCGGATCTTCCATAATCGACTTGAATGTTTGTAGAAATTGCGCGCCTGTAGCACCATCGACTACGCGGTGGTCGCAAGAGAGCGTGACTTTCATACGATGTCCGACAGCGATTTCACCATCTTTGACAACAGGTTCTTCGGTAATCGTACCAACTGCCATGATACAAGCATCCGGCGGATTGATAATTGCTGTAAATTCTTCGATACCAAACATTCCCAAATTGGAAATTGTGAAGGTATTGCCTTGCATCTCATCGCCTGAGAGTTTGCGTTCTTTGGCTTTACCTGCCAATTCGCGGACTTCGCCGTTAATTTGCGAAAGCGTCTTCGCATCAGCATTACGCACGACAGGGACGAGTAAACCCTCATCTACCGCCACTGCTACACCGATATTGATGTTGCCATTTCTGCGAATAACATCGCCTAACCAAGAGGAATTGATAGCAGGATGTTGGCGCAAAGCTGCTGCTGCAGATTTGATAACTAAGTCGTTATAAGATATTTTTTGTGGTGCAATTTCGTTGATACGTTTGCGAGTTTCCATCGCCTTCGCCATGTCAATACTGATAGTCAAATAGAAATGCGGCGCACCAAATTTGCTTTCCGATAGACGGCGTGCAATGGTTTTACGCATTTGACTGAGAGGAATATCCTCATCCATCGCCGTAGCTGCGGCAACGTGCATAGGAGCAGTCGCAGGTGTAGGTGCTGTAGTTCTGGTTGAAAGGAAGGCTTCAATATCTTTTTTGACAATACGTCCGTCATCGCCTGTACCTGCCACTTGTGCAAGGTCGATGCCTTCCTTCTGCGCCATACTTTTTGCCAAAGGAGAAGCCTTGATTCTACCGCCGGACGGAGCCGCCACAGGTGTAGGAGCAGCCGGAGCGGCAGGTGCGCTTACCGCCGGAGTAGGAGAGGGGGCAGGCTCGGTAGCAGGTTCTCCGGCAGGTTGCGGAGCTGCACCGGGACTTTCAGCAAGTGCTGCTTCGAGTATTGCTTTGTAATCTTCGCCGGGTTCGCCAATGACTGCCATGACTGCATCAATCGGTACAGATTCGCCTTCCTGAACGCCGATATAGAGCAGCGTGCCCGTAAAGTAGCTGTCCTGTTCCATCACAGCCTTATCGGTTTCTACCTCAAATAATGTCTCACCGGCTTCTACTTGGTCGCCTACTTTTTTGTGCCATGCGACTACCGTACCCTCGGTCATGGTGTCACTCAGTAGCGGCATTCTGATGATATCTGCCATCTTTGTAAGTTTAGGGACAGGTCACGACCTGTCCGTACAAGTTTAAGTATAAGTTTAAATTAGTATAAAACGCTAATTTTCAAAAACTTAACAAACTCAAAATATGTAATTATGTTCAACGTTTTAACAGGCGAATGTTAAAATTTTACCAAATGTAAGACATTCGTAGAAATAAAAATACTAATCGAGGGTTTTTGTTCATTAACGAAAATTCGCTAAGTGAAATACTTCAATTTTTGCTATTCAATAGTTGTTGAAACTACATTTTTACAAATTTTTGAGTAATATTTTCCTGTGGAAATTTTAGGTGAATGAGGTAGATACCTTTTGGCAGGTTTTGAATGTCAATGGTGGTATCGTTGTAATTATTAATCGTTTTTCCGGCAGAACTTATAATTTCAATGGATAGGGGAGCGGTATTATCCTCTATGTCGATAAAAAGGAAATCAGAGGCGGGATTGGGATAAATATTGAAATCAATTTCGGAAATGGTGTCGGTAGATGTTGTGAAACAAGCTGCGGCAGACAGATGTTGGACAAAGAAATTTGTGAAAGCGATGACCGCTTCGTTTTCATAAAAAACATGGTCAGCATGTACTGCATTTTCAATCACAATGAAATCGGTAGAAATATCTTCAAATATTAAGGATTCATAAAGAATCTCACTTTGATGTAAGGGAACAGCACAGTCAAAAGTACCGTGATAAATACGAAATGGCGGTTCATTGCCATCAATGTAGGTAATAGGATTGGCGGATTGGACCCGCTCAGGGCAGGTCGTAATGGGACAACCCAATAATTGAGAAGTCATAGAATAGGAAGTCGCATAAACCGCAACCTCAATGCAAGAATCAGGCGGAGCAAGAGGAAAATGACCGTCAGCTTTTAGGAAATCTGTCGGTCCAAAAAAATCAACAACAGCTTGTACCGTGCTGCTTTGCTGTGGATATCCAAGGTGGTAACCTTCGAGCGTATCGATATCATTGGTTGTGCCGAGAATAGCGGCAAGATGCCCGCCTGCAGAGTGTCCTATAACACCAATGGCGCAAGTGTCTATATTGTAAATGTCAGCATTGTGACGCAAATGACGGATAGCTGCTTTGCAGTCGTAGAGTTGGGCGGGCCAAATACTATCTTGACTGTAGCGATAATTAATGTCTACAACTACATATTTGGCGTGTTGGTATAAACGAGTGAGGTCATGGCGAAGTTCGCCTTTTTTCTCGCCATTTTCCCAACCTCCACCGTGTATATACACGACAGCCGGACGCGGACCTTGAAGCCCCGTGGGTATATAGACGTCAAGCAGATGCCTATCAAGACTATCTCCGATATAATCTACGTTTGGGTATCTGGGGAGAATTTGTGCCGATATTTGAGTTACCCATAAAAAAAGGGCAAAAAAAAGGACGCCTCTTGATAACAAAAGTCTCATTAAATGGTCTTCAATTACAGCAAGTTAGACAATATGTCGGGTGTAGAAGTTGTCAAAAATAATCAAAACCATCGAATGTTCTATCCTTTTTTTGTCAAAAATTATTGAAGAGGTTGATGACGAATTAATTTTTTATTTAAAATTCAATAAACTGATTGTCAGTTGTTTGTAATTTAAATTCGTTTCGTGTTCATTTTGAGCATGTTTTTACTTCACTTTGAGGCGTTGCCCTATTTTGATAAGATTGGTAGTTATTCCATTGAGTTGTTTGAGTGCTTCTACAGTCATATTGTATTTTCTTGCAATGCCGTATAAAGTGTCTCCTGCCTTTACTACGTGAAACTTTGTCGTTTCAGCCGGTGGCGGGCTTGGACGTGTTTCCGGTTCTGTCGGGCGCGTCTCCTGCTCTGTTGGTGGTTTGGGACGGGTAGGTTTAGGGACTGTTATTGATGCCCCTTTGGGGCGTAGTTTGGGGGCGGTTTTAGCTTTTTTACGCAAATAAATACGCTGACCCGCCGCAGGTTCTGTCCCCTCTTCCATGCGATTGCGTTTGTAGAGGTGCTTAAGTTTGATGCCGTATTTTTGGGAAAGATGATACATGGTGTCGTCTTTCTTTACGATGTGGAATTCTTTTTTGTAGCGGTATTTTTTGCGTTTGGGCTGCATGTAGATGTAGTCGCCCTGTTGGATATTCTGACTGGCTTTTGCATCATTATACTTGAGCAATTTTTTTAGCGGAATGTCCAATATTTCTGACAACTCCGAATAGGTGTCACCCGCTGCCGCGAGAATGATTTTGACCTGATTATTTACACTTTTTCGACGAGTAACGGAGGCGACTTTATCGGGATGCTTAGGGTTTTCAGGCTCGAATACAATGACCTCTTCTTTCATTCTGTCGAATCGTGCGAGGTCAGAGTCTTCGATGATTTTGATGAGTAAGTTGGCGTATTGAGGATTGGTGGCATAGCCTGCTTTTTTCAAGCCTCGCGCCCAGTTTTTATAGTCGGTTTTCGGATAGCTAAATAAAAACTCATAACGCGCACCCGACATCAAAAACTCGGTATGTGCTACGTAGGATTCTTCCGGCGATTGGTATTTACGAAAGCAAGACTTGATAAGATTGCCATTGCGGTCATAGTCGTCGTCGAAATGATAATAGGTAGGACCTGCCCATCTGCCGCCGCATTTGATGCCGAAATGGTTGTTGGCTTTGGTTGATAAGGTGCTTGTACCTGATGCAGATTCGAGGATTCCCTGTGCAAGTTTGATACTGGCAGGAATGCCGCTTCTGTTCATTTCCTCAATGGCGATGTGTTTATAGAGTTCAATATAGGTCTCTCTTTCACTCTGCGCGAAGCAAGAGTATAGAAATACACATAGGAATATTCCCATGCCGGTTATCTTCTTTTTCATATCTATTTTAAATGAGTCCATCTTGAATGCGCGAATTACTTACTTTTTAAGGTTAATTCAAAATCCACTCATTCAAAATTCAAAATTAGCTCTAATACAAAGATGATTCCGAATAAGAAAAGAGAAATAAATAACCTGACTGACCACTACTGTATCTTTTTCCGTTATGCGTTATCATTTTCTCGTTACGTCTCGGCTGAGCCGAGGTGCGCCTCAAAAATGATTTTGCCTAACAAAAAAATATTTCTCTTTTCTAAACAAAAAAGGGAAGCTCCGTAAGGAACTTCCCTTCTATATTATTTTCACAATCAATAAAATATCAATTGAGAACTATTATTCTGCATTTAAGCATAAGTTTCTTCTTCTCTGCGTTGACGAATACCAACTATTGCAGTAATAGTCATCAATAAACCAAGCATAATAAGACCCCACTCACCGACTGTAGGTACTTCGTCAAGTGGTGGTGGACATGGTAAACATGGCTGGCTATTGAAGACAAGTGGAGCATCACCTGCTGTATTTGTGAATACTGCAGTGTGAGTTGAATTGTCAGCAGCAACGTAAGCAGTCAATGTATATGTACCGTCACCGTTGTCCATGACCATAGCTGTTGTAGGTGTACCATCAGGATTGAATAAACCACCTGAACTGTCAAGTGTCCAATCCACGCCTGTTTGACCCGGATTATCCGTAATTATAATTTCAACAAGTGCTAAGTCATTTGTACCGTCATTATCAAGGTCAATACCATCAGGGAAACAACTACAACCGTCGCTGGCAACTGAAGGCTCAAAGCAACCGCTACATGGAACTTCTACAGCCAAGTCGTCCGGCGCAACACAACCAAACGGGTCTGTAAGTGTAGCTGTAAACACATCACTATTAGTATTACATGCTCCGTCAGAAGTCACAGGTGTACCACAAATAGTACCATCTTCGGCAACCAAAACAGCCGTGATAATATCACATTCGTTATCATCTGTTACTGCTGTGTCTACTTGGACACTCAATGTAGGATTGATAGTAACTGAGAATGCAGCAGGTCCCGCACATAGTGGGTCATCAACAAAATCAACAATACTCCCCGAAGCAACATCAACAGTATTGATAGCTGTAATAACCACGAAATCGTAAGTTTGAGCATCACAAGTTTGGTTGGCAGGGAAAGTAATATCAATTGGTGCACAAGCAGATGCTCCAAAAGTAGTAGACTCAAATAAAGAACCTAAATAAGCACCATCGGCAGTATAAATATCAAAACTTACTATTGTCAAAGTACCGTCTCCGTTATCTATTTCCGGTGTGACACTACAATCCGGATTACCATCTGCATCGGTGTCGGCAATAGAAATTGTAATCGGTATATCATCAGCACCTGCACTACAAGCAGGAGCAGGACTATCATAGGTAACAATACCACCACAATCACAACCTAAGCATGGACCGCCGGTTAGCGTGAATGATGCGTCACCACAGTCAGGATAAGGATTATCTACCACTACTGTTATTGCACCACCATTGTCGTCACCATCGGTCATAGGACACATACCTGTCACCTCACTGCCCGGACACAAAGTTCCTGTGGCATCAAATAATCCCACTGTAATTGAACCACATGTACCTGTAGTAGTCTGGTCTTCTATAACACCTGCAGTCAATTCAGGTAGAATGCTGACTGTAAATGTTTCTGTACAATCATCTGTTGTACTACTGATTACATTACCATCTGCATCTTGCGTTTGGATTACAGATACAACATCATAACTGTAAGCAACCGGATCACATCCCTCATTTGCAGGGAAGGACGCCTCAAATGTTCCGCATTGGAAAAGTGTAGCAACAAGCGCACCACCGCCTGCCTCATAGATTTCTAATGCAGGAACTAACATAGTACCGTCAGGATTAGCTATTGGTGCATCAATGTTACAACTCACTGTATTGACCGTAACAGGGTCGGCACCGGAACAAGCCATTGTATCTTCAAAGTCTGCTTCAGCAGCGCAAGGACAACCCGAACAAGGTGATGTTACACTCATAAATTGAGTTTCCGGACATCCGATTCCATCAAAAGGATAATCGAATGAAAAACTTAATACCTCACCATTCGTACTACAAGGAGCAGATACTGTACCCGTACAGGCTTCACCACTTGCTGTCTCCAATTGCGCTTCAACCACACCACAAGCATCTACCGGAGCACTATCTACTATTTCTAAGCTTAATACCGGATAAACAAAAATAGTAAACGCATCCATAGCACTATCAATGTTAGCTGCATTCTCACATTCCACATCTAATGTTTTGCTTGTGATTTCAACACCGCCATCTATAGGTATACCAGTATAAATGTAAGTGAAGGCAACGAAATCATACGCTATAACTTCACAAGTAGTATTTGGTGGTACTTGGAAGGCAGGAGAAGTACATACAGTCGAAGCTAATGTCTCGGATTCAAACGTAGTGAGTGCAACAAATGGACTTACTACACCACCCGATACAGGATAGATTTCTACCCCCGAAAAGGTCAATGAACCATCTGCATTTACTATTTCGGGTGTAACGGTGCAACTACCAATACCTATACCAATTGGTAAATTGGTGCTACATACATTTACATCAGAATAATCAACTTGTGCTGAACAAACAGCACTTTTTGCCAAATTATTATTTGCCGGAGCTGTCACGGGTTCTTCCCCGCCTATTCCTTTGATTTCACTTATAAGGTTCTCGCTTGCAGGTACAGAAGGAAAATCATAATTGATTTTGGTAATAGAAGAACCCGATACCGCAGCAGCAGGTTGCTGATTACTATCAGAAATCTGCACTTGTTGCATTTGTGCGTTGGTAGCAGCTTGGTTTTTAGGTGTGAATGTACTTGAGGTATTTAAATCCGTCGTTGTAAAAGTTTTATTACCTTTTTCTGATTTAATAGCAGTAGTATTTGTTACTTTTTGTCCAATTGCACTGAACGCGAACAAACACGCAAAACAAATCAAAAAAACCTGAATAGTAGGTTTCACTTTTCTCATGGTATATTTTTTAATAAAATAAAATCAGGATAAAAATAAATTGAAAATTAAATTACATTCCAGAAGATGGGACGAAACATAATTTAGAGATTGGCAAATTTATCTTTGAGTATCCTTTGGTTCAAAATATTTTTTTTCTTGTTTTTATGAGTGAATTTGATTTTAACTAATGCTTACTGTTTTGATTGATAAGCATTTAGGAAAGAAGTAGTTAGAAAATGTTTTTTAACACCTAACAAGCACTTTTTTCGCACTGTAAATTTAGAAAAATATCTATAAGCACCCAAAAAATTACCCACAAATTACAAAATAATAAAAAAGCTATGCACTGCATTGTTTTTTTGTACTACCTTTGTAAAATGGATGATTATATGCAACTCGCAGAGGAAGTTACCATAAATAAGATACGTTCTGCATGGCACGAGATAGCGCGAGTGTACAATGAAGTAGCAGCAAAATACGGACTTACCCTTTCGATGGGGTTTGTACTGCTGACACTGTATGAGGATGAGGGGACACCCGTCACGAAAATTGCGCCGCGTATGGGTATGGAACCCAATAGTCTATCCCGCACGCTCAAAAATATGGAAGATAAAGCCCTCATCTACCGCCGCAAAGACGAAATAGACAAACGCAAGGTATATATTTGCCCGACTGAACACGGAAAGCAAATGAGAAAAATTGCTCTGAAAGCCGTTTATCAGCTCCACGATGCAATTGTCGCGGGTATTCCACAACAAAAAGTGGATGCATTTTTTGAAGTGATTAATCAAGTCTCCTCTTCCGTCGAAAAATTCAGAACAGAAGCGAAAGAACTTTAGGATTTTTGATTGAGTGATTTTTGATTTTTGATTGAATTTTGCTTTGCAAAATTTTCAGTATAAATATTCGCGTAGCGAATCAATCAAAAATCAAAAATCTCCAAATCAAAAATCACCCCAAGACATCCACCTGTTTCACAAATGGTTGATTATACAATCGCTTGCCTGTAGCCGCGTGAATAGCATTGGCAATGGCACCGCCGGCAGGTGGAAGCGTAGGCTCACCCAAACCTGTGGGCGAGTTGTAGCTCTTTACAAAATGCACATCCACTTGCGGAGCTTCATTCATACGAATCATACGATATTGATGGAAATTACTTTGCTGCGGCTGTCCGTTGACAAATGAAAAATCGCCGTACATTGCGTGACCGATACCGTCGATGATACCACCTGCCACCATATTTTCGGCTGCGGTTGGATTTACTACAATTCCACAATCTACTGCACACACCACACGCTTCACCATCGGATTATCATCTTCAATCGCAACCTCTGCGACCTGCGCCACATAGGTATTGTGCGAATAGTATGCACTCAAACCCTGATACACGCGATCGGGCGCATTGCCCCAACCTGATTTTTCGGCGACAAGTTCGATGACGCCTTTGAGCTTTTCGGGTTCGTATTCGAGTTTACCGACAGGATTTTCGATGGCTCTGTCGAGTAGAGAGACGCGCAGTTCTACGGGGTCAATATTCATTATATGCGCTAATTCATCAAAGAAGGATTGTTCGGCAGATGCGAGGAAGTTCGTCACGGGTGCACGCCATGCACCTGTCGTAATATTGCTTTCGAGATTGTGACTTTCTATCAAGACATTCTCAAGACAAGCTGACGGAAAGTTTTGCGCGATGGAGTCCCACATACCACCATTTACAAAGGCTTCTGTGAGGTGATACCCCGTTATTTTATTGTCTTTTATCGCTGCGCGAAATTTGTATTTAGAACAGGGGCGATAAGTACCTGCCGTCATGTCATCTTCTCGTGAAAATATGACTTGAATTGGTGTCTTCGCCAGACTAGAAATCTCTGCTGCTTCCTCTGCAAAATCTCCGTACAATCTTCGTCCGAAACCGCCGCCCATACGTGTCATGTGTACATCCACTTCGCTTTCTTCTCTTCCCAATAATTTGGCAACTTTCGAACGCGTCCAAGCAGGTGTCTGAATCGGTCCAAGCAAAAAGACTTTCTCCGGCGTGACATCGGCATAGAAGTTCATCGGTTCGAGGCAATTATGCGGCAAAAATGGTGCTTCATACACCCGTTCAACTACTGAATCTGCCTCATCGAAAGCGCGTTTCACATTGCCGTCTTTGCGTTTGGGTTCTTTGGCGGTTTTGTCGAGTAGGGCGGTCATTTCTTTGCTGTGTTGAGTCGTGTTTTCGAGGGCAGAAGCAGCTTTCCAATTGGCTTTTAAGACTTTTTTGCCTTGCATCGCTGCCCAAGTCGAGTTGGCGAGTACCGCGATTTTGTCGCCAAATTTGAGGACTTCGCTCACGCCTTCTACTGTCTTCGCATCCGCATCGTCGTAATCTGCCAATGCTTGTCCGAAAGCAGGTGGACGCAAGACGGACGCATATTTCATCCCTTCTTTTTTCGTGTCAATTCCAAACAAAGGCTTGCCCGTAATGATATTTTCCATATCGACATTGCGGGTGTCCTTACCGATGATTTTGAAATCTTTCGGGTCTTTTAATTCTACATTTTCAGGAACTTCCAATTTGGAGGCTTCGGCAGCTAATTCGCCATAAGTGAGTGTCTCGCCTGCTGCGTTTTTAAT
>JAHDEO010000191.1:10320-12347 GCA_020628725.1 Saprospiraceae bacterium | reverse complement strand
TGCTTGTTAGGTTTTGATATTTTGTACTTCATGATAATGCTACAATGCGATAATGCTACAATGCGACAATACGGAATGATATAGTGCGATAATAAAGACATTATAGTGCGATAATAAAGACATTATAGCATTATCGGATTGACGCATTGTAGCATTATTCTGTCACAACATGGTAATAGTTTCCAACTTTTATCAAAAAACGTTGATAGTTATAATTTTATCTTATAGTTTTGCATCCAATAAGACCATACCCTCTGTCTTTGATTCCTCCTCTATTCACTTTTCCAAAAAACATACTCTTATTCGCCTTTTATCTTTTTCATCCGATTGATAAACAGGTAATTATTCATTCATCAAACAATCGAACTCCCATAAAGATACGCAATGCCGATGTCCACGGACAACGAATTTGAGTGATATTTTTTTGTCACTCAGATAATGCTAATTGCGATAATTAATTGTGCAATAAAATTAATTATTACAATTGGTATAAAACATATTCAAGAACATAAACCATTAATTGTACTAGAACTATGAAAACCTTGTACCAATCATTCCGCTGTGCGGGACGGATAATCGCTTGCTGCTTGATACTTTCATTTAGCCTACAAATGAGTGCCCAAAACGGTCAGTATGACCTTAGATTCAATTTGAATGACTGCGATGAAGACCGTATTTATGTAGACATCGAAATCAAATCAAGTACTGATCAATCAAGTTTTGATTTAGCCGACCAAAATTACCGTTTTTCTTTCACAAGAGATGCAGTTGTTAATCCTTTTATTGTAGAAGAACTCCAAATTTCAGGAGGTGTTTCTGTCGGAAATGACCTTGCATTTTATTCTCCTCATGACTTAAATGGTAGTGGAGATACCATTGTTTCGTATAACCTTGAATTGTTGAATACGATTGGCTTTCCTTTAACTGATGAGTGGGTGAGTATCGGGCGTATAGGATTTGATGTGGTGGATCCGACAGCTTGCTTGGAATTGACTTGGCACACGGAAAATATTTTTCCCTCTGTATACGTATCGGAAGTAATTACTGATATAGAACGCGAAGTAGTAGCGGCGGGTACTCTTGAGAATTTCAATATTTGCTTATCACAATGCGGTGAGCCTTTACCGCCTGTTGCGAATGATGATGATGTGACCATTGATGCAGGCAGCGAGGGTGTATTTAATATTCTTTCAAATGATATTGCTCCTGCGGGCGGTGCGCTGGCGACTGTAACATTACTCAACGAGCCTCCTGCTTCACAAGGCACGATTTCGGCTAATAATTTTGGTTTGGTGATTTTCACTCCTGCAACGGGTTTTGTAGGAACTGTCAATCCTGTGAATTATGAAGTTTGTGCGGATAATGGATTATGCGACCAAGCTGTCATTAATATCACGGTAGATGGCGAAGCACCTACTGCGAATGATGATAATGTTACCGTCAACGCGGGTGATGAGAGTGTGTTTAATATTTTATCCAATGACATTATCCCTACAAGTGCAGAAACCGTAACGCTACTCAATACCATTCCCGGATCACAAGGTGTGCTTACGACCAATAATTTTGGGCTTACGACATTTACACCTGCGATTGGTTTTGTCGGTAATGTAACACCTGTCACTTATGAAGTTTGTACAGGTAGTGGACTGTGCGACCAAGCAGTTATCAATATCACGGTAGAAGGGGTAACTCCCACTGCAAATGACGATACTGTAACAATAAATGCAGCCACTGAAGGGGTATTTAACATCCTTTCAAATGATATTATTCCGGCAGGTACAACGCCGGAAACTGTGGTGTTGCTCAACTCAATTCCCTCATCGCAAGGCATAATTACAGTGAATGATAGTGGCTTGGCGACATTTACACCAACCATTGGCTTTGTCGGGAATGTCACGCCTTTGACTTACGAAGTTTGCCTCAGTACCGGACTATGTGATCAAGCCATGATTTTTATTACAGTAGAAGGTGTAGCCCCCGTTGCGAATGATGATAACGTAGTTGTATTAAGTTCAGGCGGAGCTTTC
>JAHDEO010000191.1:8170-10220 GCA_020628725.1 Saprospiraceae bacterium | reverse complement strand
CCACCGAAGGTACGATTACAGTGAATAATAGCGGCTTAACAAGTTTCACACCTGCAAGTGGCTTTTTTGGTGATGTAAGTCCGATAACTTATGAATTATGCGCGAATAATGGTTTATGCGACCAAGCGGTTATCAATATCACAGTACAAACAGGACCTCCTACTGCCAACGATGATAATGTAAGCATCAACGCAGGTAGTGATGGCACTTTTAATATCCTCGCAAATGATACTGCCGCACCCGGAACAGATTTCGAGACCATAACATTACTCAACAACGTCCCTTCATCACAAGGAATAATTACAACAAATGATAATGGCTTGACGACTTTTACTCCTGCAACGGGTTTTGTTGGTAGTGTAAATGCTATCAATTACGAAGTTTGTGCTGATAATGGCTTGTGTGACGAAGCTACGATTTTCATTACGGTAGTAGGAGAAGCCCCCGTTGCGAATGATGATAACGTAGTTGTATTAAGTTCAGGCGGAGCTTTCAACATCCTTGTAAATGATGTCATTCCCACAGGACAAAATGTGGAAACCTTGACACTCTTAACCGGTTTACCTGCCACCGAAGGTACGATTACAGTGAATAATAGCGGCTTAACAAGTTTCACACCTGCCGTTGGCTTTTTCGGTGATGTTACACCCATTGATTATCAATTATGTATCACCAATACACTCTGTGATGAGGCGACTATTTTTATCAATGTATCGCCTCCGGCTACGGTAGATATTGTCGGTAACATATACAAGAAAGACGGGACAACACCGCTCACAAAAGTAGACATCGCACTTTCCGGTGACGAAATTGATGACTTAACCACCATTACAGGTACTTATAGTTTTGATGTCACTTCAGGCGGAAATTACACCATTACACCGACTAAAACAGGTAGCATGACCAATGGTGTCACGTCTATAGATTTGGCGATTTCGCAAGGACATATTTTGGGGCTTTTTGACTTAGGAACGGTGTACGATGTAATTGCAATGGATGTGAATCAAAGTTGCACCTTGAGTTCGGTGGATTTGGCGATTACGCAGGCAGTGATATTGGGTATTTTGGATGAATTTCCCGAAGGGAAATCATGGAAATTCGTACCTGCTGACATTGAATTTCCAAATATGGATACGCCTTGCGATTATGAGCAATTTTTGTCGTATGAAAATTTAGATACAGATGTAACAGGACAGAATTTTATTGGTGTGAAAATCGGTGATGTCAACAATTCCTATGACCCGACGGGCGGCTTCACCTCAAATGACCCAATGAGATTTTCGATAGCTGATGCCGTAGCTGCGCCCGATGAAATCGTTCAAATTCCTGTCAGTATTTCAGAGGCGATTGATATTGCTACGTGGCAATTGACCCATACTTGGGATGCGAATGTACTTGAATTTCAAGGCATTGAAATGATAAATGAAACACTTGCATCTGGTCTTGTCTTCGGCGAACATGCCATTGAAGAAGGACAATTGACTTCTCTATGGCTGCATCCCGAAAATCTTGCCGTAACATTTAATGAGGAAACTCCGGCGTATTATCTGACCTTTAAGGTGGTGGGAGAGATAGGTACATCTACGCAGATTTCCACCAATTCAGCCATCACACCTGCTATTGGATATAATGATGATTTTGAGGAAATTAATATTATTTCTACGGATGGTTTATTGGAAATTCAAGCGATAACAGACGTGACAGATATTTCATCCGAAAATAATGTTTTATCATTCACCAATATGCCTAATCCGTTCCACGATAATACAGTAATTCAATTTGAACTGCCATACGCAGGCGAAGCCAATATTTTGATTTACAATATTTTAGGAAAAGAAATTAAACAATTTAATGGATATTATGAAGCAGGAGTAAATACTGTTTTGTGGAATGATGCCGCACAGTTTCCCGCAGGTATATATACATGCGAATTGCAATTTGAGCAGTATCAACAGACGATAAAATTACTACATACATATTAAGACAGAAAATAGGTGTTTTATTTTAATGAATGAAATACTTATCTTTGAAAGCACAACATTGAAGAGAA
>JAHDEO010000191.1:0-8070 GCA_020628725.1 Saprospiraceae bacterium | reverse complement strand
ACTAATTAAAATCAACATTTACTATGAAAACGCTCACTTCCAAACTTAGTGCGTTGCTATTTGCCGCACTCATCGGTTTTAATGCCGATGCAGCCAGAATTGAAGTCTCCGAAGAGCTTGCCTCCCCCGGTAATGAAGTCACGGTTACAGTTACCATAGGTGACTTGCCTGACCGAACAACTTCTATACAAGGAACACTAAATTGGGACGAAGACCTGATTGCACTGATGGGTGCTGATGCAGGTGTATTGTCCGACATATCTTTTAATGACGAAGATAATAATAGATTGGGTTTTTCATGGTTCAATGCTGCCGGTACCCAACTAACAGGCTCAAATGAACTGATTAGCCTGACTTTCATGGTTGCCGATGATGCAGAAGGACGTGCTGAAATTACTTTTGGCAACGACCCAATTAGCCTTGAAGTTGCAGATGCAGGTTTTGCACCCGTGACTTTGGAGGCTGTCGATGGTTATATTGACGTAGTGGACGATTTGCCTGTTGAATTGGCGGTTTTTGATGCTACAGCTACTAATGATGCGATAGCACTTTCATGGGCTACCGAGTCAGAAATCAACTTCGAGGGGTTTGAAGTACAACGCAGTGTAGACGGAAATAATTTCTCAACTATCGCATGGCTTGATGCCCGTGGCAGTGAAGCGCAAGGTGCAGGCTATGCCTATACTGACAATGATGCTACATCGGGTAAGACGTATTATTACCGTCTCCAAATGTGGGATTTTGATGGTACGTTTGAATATTCAAATGTGGCGACTGCACGTATAGAAGGGCGTGGTCCTGTTATTGAGGTTTTTCCGAATCCAACGCATCATCATGCGGTGTTGGCTTTTGAAAGTTTCACGGAGATGGATGCTATTGTTCTGATTACAGTCAGTGATAATACGGGGCGACCTGTTCAGCAGCTAAATTATACAGCACAAGCAGGAAAAAATATTATTCACCTGAATGTCAGTCATCTTTCAGCGGGTATGTATACAATTCGATTGGAGCAAGGTGAGTATTTCGCTACACGAAAATTGATTATTCAGTAAAGAATAAATTCCAAAAAACAAATTCCAAATTCCAAGTGATGCTTGTGCATTAGTTGGAATTTGGAATTTCATCATTTAAGCATTGTAGCATTTTTACCTACCCCAATAATCCACCGTATTCGCCGCAATATTTACCCTCAAACTCAGTCCCACATAATTCCGTGTATACTCAAGCGCGGGGTCTTCACTGGCGCGATTTCTATAAATATAATCTGCATCCAAATAGACATTATGACGCAATTGATAACTTGCCGTTAATTGCCCGATAAGCAATTGATTACTAACACCTTGTCCCGTTTGATGTCCGAATTCGTCATCATCACTACCTTCAGGAATGGTGCGGTCGAGATAATTAGCGAATATATTGCTACCAACATTTTCACCGGGATTATCTGTACCAAAATCTGCATACACTACCCTTGCTTGCAAGACGAGCGGGTGAATAGGTTGATAACGAACTTTTCCGATAATCTCACTAAAATTCGCGCCAAGTGGATGCGCCAAAGGTTGATTGTAGTGTGAGTAATTAATCGGATTTTCGTCGTAGGTGTAGGTGTAGGGGCGTACAGTATTGTATTCAAATTGTCCATCTAAATGACTGATACCCAACATGTCAATATACTTCAAACCCAACTGGAATCCGGTCTTATTGCCCCACCAGCCATTACCGCCGAATACTTCGCTGAACATAAATTCATCAAATACAGCTTGCCCGTATAGCGAAAATCTTTTCAGAAAATTATATTTGAAATGCATTCCTGTAACTACATTATCGGGGCTACCCAAAGCCTGCTCTACTGTACGATAAATAATGATAGGATTGAGGTATTGTAATTCAAATGTATTGCCCCTGTCAAAAATGACAGATTCGTAAATACCAAAATTGAGATTAGGCAGGATATTGTTAAAACTCAGGTGGTGCGAGGCAATATATTTCTTTGGTAAAACGCGATTTCCGGCTTGTGGATGCTGTGAAATTAGCTCTGCATAGAGGTTTTGATAATGCAATTTCCAGACACGAGTATTAATTTTCAAATAAAAATAATCATTCGCAAAATCCGATAAAAATAGTGAGCGCATACCATCACCGATGAAATGACGACCATGCCCGAAGTGGGCATTGATGTGCTTGGAGACACGCGCCGCGATGTAACCTTGACCACGCAAATAGTCATAACCATCGGTATTCCAAAGGTCAGTTTGGAAGTCTTTATAAAAACCTGCGCCGGGTACGGCGGGAAGGCTATCCTGCGCGATACGTCCCATCACATGCTGCTGAAATCGCTCTTGTGATTCATACAAATTCGTGTGAAACCATACCACGTCATCAATCGAACCACGTAGACTAAACCCGCGTCGATTGAGGTAAACGTAACTCGTATCACCCGTTTCTTGACCATATCTGGCATAAAATATCGGATTGATTTTTAGTTTGAAATGCGGTTGATTGATTTCAAATAAATTCGCGGGAGTGCGATAGAAATATTTCAAAAACGGCTTGCGGCTTTCTTCGTAATAATTCCTTCCTTTTTCTTGTATGATGACAGGACGATAAAAAACGGAATCCTTATCAACGTATTCTTTTCCGGCTTCCCATTTGACGATGTCGTTGGCTACCCAATCATTATTATCTCGAAAAATATAGCGCATATCAAGGCTGTCTAATTTTCCGATAGATGTCTGCGAGGTATCTATTTTAATGGCGAAATTGGCAACATCGCGTCGGTCAAAGGGCTTCAAAATCGTGTGGGCAGGCATAAGTTCGCCGGATTTGATTTCGAACCTGTCCATCGTATGATAAGCATCATTGCCGAGTGGGAGGTGACTGCTTTGGGATTGGAGTAATAAGGGGAAAATTAACAGAAGTAAGGTTGTATATTTTTTCATAATGAATGTTGTCGTGACGATTGTTGAGACGTAAAAATGGGGAGAAGTCAGAGGTCAGACCGCCTTGCTGTCAGAAGTCAGATTCTATCTGACTTCTGTGTTCTGACAATGAAATGGTCTGACTTCTGAATTGTAAAATTACGTAAATTATCAAATTCAACAGCAAATCAACCTCAACTTCAATTCCAAATTTGATTTGCCTTCGGCAAATCCCCTAAAATTGAGATGGCAGTTGAGGTTGAGATTGCTGTTGAATCTAATTTATCGTCAAAAAACAAGCCTATTAAAACAAGGGGTAGCCGATGCCTATGTGGAAATTGACAGAATGATGGAGTACCATTTCGGCATATGATGTAGTCGGAACGTCGGGGGTGTATACCGCAATGGTCGTTTCGGGGGAAGAAACATCCCAAAAGGAAACTTCGTCGTCTTGCGGGTGAATGTAGCTTATTTCTAAGCCAAAATTGAGGATTACTTTACCGATTAGGAAACGTCGCCCCCAAGTTACAGAGCCGCCGTAATAGATTTTTTTATCACTGTAGGCTATAGAATTATCGGCGGTAAGTCTGTCTTCTTCGGTGAGGAAGATGGCAAATATTTTGGGTTCGAGGTATCTGCCTATTGGTGCAATGGCACCGTTGTCTCTTGTACGACCTTGTAGTTTTACTCTATATCTTTTGAGCGATAGCCCTATGCTGCTACTTCTGTAATTGTGACTAAGGGCAGGGTTTAGGTTGTTTTCAAAAGAGTTGTCTGCACCATAACCGCCACGATGGAGGGAGTAATGAAGGTTTAAACTGTGTTTGCGTGAGAGGGTATACTCCAATGAGGCTTTGTGTGTTCCTCTAATGTAGCCGCCGATACCTCGTTTTCCTTTCGTAGAATAATTGTATGGAGTAGAATAACCTAAATAGCTCGGCGAGATAGTATAGTCATAATACACAATAGTGCGTTTTCCGAGCAATCCGGGAGCTTGTGCATGTGCTATTTGACCGGATAGGCTTATTGTTATAATGATAATAATTATATGTATGATTGATATTTTCATTTTATATTTATTTTGGATAGGAGAAAGTTTTGGTAATGGGAACTTAGTTCATAGTTCATAGAAAACGTGTTTTGATATATTTCGCATTTTTCTACGAACTATGAACGATGCTTTGAGAGCTTTCGGGGTGCATTTCCGCAACTTTAATTAGCTTTAGTTGCCATTTGGTGGAGCATCCAGTAGATGTTTTGTTCTACTACTGCGGGGCGGTCTTTTTGCCTCATAACATTATAAGAGGACATGACCACCTCCCGGGAAGTGGCATCTACGACAATAGTATATAACATGGCTCTATCATCGGGTTTGAAAATAGCATACAGCATGGGAGGTCCCAATACCTGCGTATATATCGGGAAAAAACCAATGAACATTCTCATACCAATTCGATTTCTATCTTTAAAGCCCAATCCTCCCATTGCAGCGACGTGTTTTACGTTGTTTTTTTTCATCACCGCCATTGCTTCATTATGATTGTGGGCTATCATGTCATCGGGTAGTAGAATTTTCTGCTCCATCCATTTTTCCATCGTGTTGATGTCATTGAATTTTGAAGCATCTGCATTTCTTTTTAGTGATTGTACGTCCATTATCTTAGTGGTCATCTTCAATTTTCTTGCGTTTTCCTTGATATGCTTGACCATGGCTTCTTGATTACTTTCGGCTTCGATAAACTGTATAGGGGCTTTGCGGTTACGAAGGTTGATACTGACGTATTGCGGATTTACAAACATGATTTTTTTGAGCCCCAAACGGAAGCCTTCTTCAAGGTCTTTTTGAGTAAATTCTTTGGGTTCAGGGTGTTTTTCCTTAAGCATTTTCTCGAAGCGAGTACTATTTGCTTGGTCTTTGAATATACCTGCCGTTTCCAAATACCAATCTGCTTGTTTTCCGGTAAGTGCCTTGATAATTCCTTCGTTTTTATCTCCCAATTCTATCATCAAATCTTTCAAGCGTAGCTGCATACCTTCATCTTCGGGATTTTCTTCGCAATATTCCCAGAGATGTGCGGCGGCAAGGCTGAGTATTTCGGTATCCGAAAATTTTTCTATCAGGTGGTATACTTGATGCAATTCCCCCTGAATAGTGCTACCCAACTCAACTATATCCTCGTCTTCCAATGCACTTACTGCTTTAGCTAGTCCGTATAAAGTCTTTAATTTTACCGATTTCAAAAAAGCGTTATCAGGATATTTTTTATCGAGTAAAGACGTATAATATAATGCTTCGGGGTAGTCATATTGCTCCAAAGCAATCTGACAAACCTCAAATTTTGCCAACTCTTTAATCTCATTAAATTTTTGTTCACCTACCAAAAAATCTTTTTTACTTTCGGGTGAATTTATTTTAGCAAGTGCATTATTGAGGGCTATTCTTCTGCTTTTTACGCCGGGGTGTGTACTCAGTGAGTCGCTGTCTTCGTAAAAGACTATATTGTTTACTCTTTTCAATAATAGTGAGTCTCTGACACTAAAGTTTTTGGTACTCAGAAAAGCAGGGTCAAACGGTTCGTTGGCATAAGGCGCATGGGCGGTAGCCATCATATTGAATACTGTTACCAAAGACTCCGGGCTATAATCAGATTGTAAGAACAACTCCAAGCCTTCACTATCGGCATCTTCTTCATTTTTCTTGGAGTAATTGCTTTTTTTGAGTAATTTGCTAAAATCATTTTTATTTTTATATCGCTCCCCGGATTGGTTAATGCCCTCAAATTCCAGAAAAGTTTCCATACTATGCTTTTCTTTCCAATGAGTAATTTCGTGTGCCAGTATGAATGCGAGTTGCGCCTCAGTTTCGAGATAAGTCAGCAACCCGATGTTGATGAAAATATCACCCCTATCGGTAGCAAAAGCATTCAGGTCGGGCGAACGAACGGTATAAAAATTAATCTTTGAACGAGTATCCGGGTCTGCTTGGAATAATTTATCAGCGACTTGATTAATATAGGTACTCACAGGGTCGCCAAACATCACAAACCCGTTTCGCATCATTTGGTCGATAGCAAAAGTACCTTCCAGATTAAATTTATTGATACGTTTTTGATTTCGACGACCTATACCTCCACGACTGATTTCGGTCTTTAAAACCTCATATTTTGTTGCAGAATTGGTCGTAATTTGCTTAGGTATTTTACCTTCGGACACAAGCCCGGTGAAATTGTCCATATTTTGTGCGTGGACAGGCACATTAACATACATACACATCATGAGTGCAATAGACACATATAGCATACGTATCATTGACGTAGTAGAATAGGGTAACATAATTTGTTTACAGTTAAAATAGTGAAAAAGATGGGGCAGATAATACCAACTTGAAGTTAACCTCGGGTAATCAAGAGGATATTCATTTGTGTTATTGTTTCAAAGGTAGTTTTGTAATCTGAATAATTCAAAAAAAACGGAAAATAAATGGTCATAAAATGAAAGTGGGTGCAGGACAGATTTTTAATTTTGAGAAAAAATGTTTTGATGAGCGTACCGTAATGACTGCTTTAGCTGTCAGGCGTTTTTTGTTTTAAATTTATAATTTATTTTAAATCAATAATTTACGCGAAAATTTTGTATTGCCATTTGGCAGCTAAAGTAGTCATTACGGTACTGCCATCATTGAAAATTAAAGATTTGTCCTGCACCCATGAAAGTTTACTTGCCTTACATTTTCAATATGCAAGGCAAGTTTCGAGACTAATGCGGCGCAAGCCGGAGGCATTATGCTACGTTACTCAAATATCCGCGTTTTCCCCACAAAAATTCTCAAAATCACGAAACTCACAGCAACTAAAACAGCCAACAAAGCAGCAGATTGCCATTCTTGGAAAATGATTTTACCGATCAAAAATAACAATCCGTAGGTCATCGCAATGGCACTCAACCAGCAAATGAATAGATTCACAATACGCCCCGATGATTTATTTTCATTAAAAATACCCCATGCACCGTCCGGTTGTACTTGATTATAAAAATTGAGTAGCGTATCGCGATTGGTTGGAGACGTGAGAAAAGTCACTGCTATCCAAACTACTGTCGTAAATAAAACGGTATAAAGGAACAATTCAGGAAATTCAAACCCCAGAGGTTGGAATATTGCCATTGCTACGAAGGGTGCAAAAGTCGCTGCAATTTCGCTCCATGCATTGATCCGCCACCAGTACCAACGTAGTATCAAGACCAAACCCAAACCCGCACCACACTGCATCAGAAAGCCCCATGCGCCGGAAATAGAATTGACAAAAGTACTCACCACCAGACCAACTAACATCAACAGAATCGTAGAAATACGAGAAGCTGTAATGAGTTGTTTGTCAGATGATTGAGGAGCAATAAAGCGTTTGTATAAATCATTGGTGAGATAACTCGCGCCCCAGTTGAGTTGCGTTGAAATTGTACTCATATACGCAGCAAAAAACGCGACTAAAAGTAGCCCCTTCAAGCCCGTAGGGAGGAAATCGCGCATGGCATACACGTAGCCGAGTTTGACATCTTCGGCGGGAAGATTGGGATACAAAATCACTGCTGCAAGACCCACAATAATCCAGGGCCAAGGACGAATACAGTAATGTGCAATTTGGAAAAATAGTGTGGCATAAACAGCGTCTTTTTCCGAGCGTGCGCTCATCATGCGTTGTGCCACATAGCCACCGCCACCCGGCTCTGCACCGGGATACCAACTCGCCCACCATTGCACACCCATATAAGCAAAAAATGCCCCTGCACTCAGTCCTAATGTCTTACCCAGACCATCCCCTTCGCCGATAGTTGGCAGGAAGTTGAGCGAGCCATCAGGCAGATTGGATTTTAAGCCTGCAATACCGCCGACTTTATCCGAATTCAAAACTAAAACGGCAAGTATGATACAGCCTGTCATCGCTACTACAAATTGAATCACATCCGTCATTGCGACCCCTAAAAGTCCTGATAGTGAAGAATATATCGCCACCAATACCATCGCAATTGCCGTCCACATCAATGCCTGGCTCTCAGTCAAGCCAAAGAAAACCTCTAAGAGTGACATCAAAGCAACATTTACCCAAGCAATGATAACTGCATTGATAAATAAACCCAAATACACCGCTTTCAAACC
>JAHDEO010000190.1 GCA_020628725.1 Saprospiraceae bacterium | reverse complement strand
TTTTTTCCTAACCAGTTGCAAGTTCAATAATATGTACACGTACAACAATGAGATATTCGATGTATCTAAACAAGTGAACCAAATTTTAGGGAAAGAGCTTGTTACTCAAATATTAGATTTAGATAATGGATATGTTTCTCAAACGAAAGGAACCTCTAAGGCAAAAGACATTACCCAAAAGGAGATAGAGTTACTACGATACATCATCCTAAATCCTGAAAACCTTGACAGCCCAATCAAACGTTGTGAATTTTTTGAGGAGTATAATTTTGAACTGAAGGATGCCTTAGGAAACACCACCTTTGTGAAGGTTTCTCCATATTGTAATGTCCTGAAGGTATATCAGGGAGAAAAGGCAAAAACTATAAACTACGACACTAATTCTAAAGAATTGGATGGGATATTCAAAAAATACTTCCCTGTTGATGCAAAACCATCAAGAACAACAGGAATGGTAGATTATTTAGGGGAAGAAAATGTAAAACTTATAGAGAAAAATATATCCGTTGCGATTTATTATCTCAATGGTTTCAGGAAAAAGAAACCTGCAGGTTTGCACTTATTCAATTACCCTGCAAAGGAATCAAAAGACCTTACAAAAGAACAACTTACCAAGGTGCAATCTATACTTCTCAATGCTGATACTTATTACGAAGAGGGAGATACAGATCTCTGTCGATTCGCTCCTAACATTGGTTTAGAAATGAAAGATGAAAAGACTGGAAATCCCTTTGCTCTACTAGTTGACTTGTCTTGTGGAACATTAAGAATTATGCACTCAGATAAGAATAATTCTCGATTCAAACTCAATGATGAAAATGATGATTTACTCCAATTTAGTTTGGAGGTTTTCCCAAATGAAGAATTCCTTCTGTCACTCTTAAAGTAAAAACAAAATGAAAAATTCAATCTATTTAATTCTGCTACTAACTGTTTTGTGTTCCTCCTTTTCAATAGCACAGACAAGCACGATTCATATGGTCATTTTTGCCGACACCCATGATGAATCCATCGGAAAAACATGTAAGATGGATTTAACAAAAATGAAGAAGCAGGCAAAGAAATATGCCCACTATTCAGAGATGGAACTAAAGACATACTACAACTCTGGTTCTAGTTTCACAAAACAAAGGTTGCACTCCATTCTTAATTCAATGAATGTACAAAAAAATGATGCTGTATTCTTTTACTATACAGGACACGGATATAGAGCGGAGAACACACAAAGTCCCTTCCCAATCCTGTCATTGAAAAACTCCGGATCTTCTCACGGTGTCTCCGTCAGTTGGTTGAGGAATAGAATAAAGACAATGAATCCTAGATTAAGTATTGTATTCATTGATGCATGTAATACACTCATGAATATCACACATGAAGAGGACGTAGCAATGGGGATCAAATCAAAAGACCAGTACAAGCGGCTATTTAGAGAGGCAAGAGGCGAAGTGGTTATGGCAGGAAGTAAGAAAGGGACTAAGGGGTCAAGTTATGAGGGTTATTCTTTGTGTAATATGGTATATGGCGGGTTCTTCACCTACTCTTACATTGAGCAATTTGAAGAGATGATAAAACAGACAGAGATGAAAGCGGATTGGAATACATTGGCCAAAAAGTCCAAAGATGCTACCATCAACTTCACAAAGAATCGACAGATTCCATACTATGAGGTGAATGTAAAATATGGTTACTAATAGAATAAAATGAACAACATGAAAAATGCATTCATAGTAATATTTCTTTGCCTATTGGGCTTTCAAATATATGCGAGTACCTTACACGCTATTGTAATAGCTGCCACAAATGATGATATCCCCAAGGTAGCGAAAGGAGCCCAAGAATCTTTTGATGATGTGAAGAGAGAAATCAAGTATATTGAAAAATATACAGACCTTTATGTGAAAACATACTATTGCTCAGGATCTTCCTTCAATCGTTCAAAAGTAGCTAATATCATCAATAATTTAGATGTTGGTTCGGATGATGTCATACTATTCCATTATATCGGACATGGCTGGAGATCGACTAACCAACCTTCGAATTGGCCCAATCTTTCCATTGGTTATGAAGAAGATGAGTATGGTGATATTCTTGACGAAGAGGATAAAGCGGTTGACTTTGACATAATCCAAAGAGCGCTCAGAGGTAAAGGGGCAAGACTAATAATCGCCTTAGCAGATGCTTGTAATAATCGACAGAATAGCGGATATTATGAATGGGACGGCATCAGAGGGAATGCATCTTTGAGTGCTTCTACAGGTAGGAGTAGTCGGGTTTATAAGCAGTTGTTTGAAAATGCAAGTGGCTATGTGGTGGCAGGAGCTGCTTCTAGTGGACAAAAAGCATACATCTCTGCCGAGGATGGCGGATATTTCACAAGTTCATTTGTAGAGGTTTTAAAGGAAACCACTACTTTCTCACAATCTGCAAGTTGGGAGGATATAGTAAAAAGAACAAAGAGAAGAACAACCCAGCTAGCGAAAGGCGAGAATAAGACACAAACACCTATGTCCTCCATTTCTGTGAGGGGTGACGGGAATAGTTATGTATCCAATAGTTCAGGAAGTGTATCCAATAACTTCAATGTATCGAATCAGTCACAAGCACCTTTTGAAGCATATGGCTATCAAAATAATTCAGCTCCTGTAGCAAGAGCGGTGTTCTATGATGGAACTTATTTTTATATGATGTCAAATGGCATAATAGTCAACGACTACAAGCAAGTACTGGGTAGATCTGTATATACGGCATATCCTCAGAATTTCAAATATGCTATCTGCTATCTAACACCTGATGGTTATGGTGGATATCGACCGTTGTACTATCAGGTGGATATATATGATAATATATGGGTATTGAGCCAAGATGTCTATGGGCAGCTATTATCCAGCATAATTGGAAAAATTACATATTAATTACAATGAACTCCTAAGGTGGTTCTGTGACACCCGAATTAGCGTATTCTACACCTTATCACATCACTTATCGACCGGCTGCGTTGGCAACAGTGCGAGCGATTCAAGCAGGAATTGAAGAGGATTATCCGGCTACGATTTTATACGCTATTCAAGTAGTAGAGCCGCTTACGGATGCACGTATTGTAGTATTAGAGAAGCAAATCAAGGAACTCAAATCAGGCGAACATGCCCTCACGACCTACGATGCAAAAATAAAAAGTGTATGGTAGCTTAATGAAAACATTTATTCATTTCGTCATCTACTCATTTCAACGGTACGAAAGATATTTGGAAGAGTAGATTTGTCGTGCATGGCACGGATGAGCATATCATGGTGATGTTGGTATTCTTGGTAGTTATGAAAATCTCTATACATGATCTGTCCCGTATAACGAATGACAATTCGATAGCACAAATATTCTAATTGATTGTGAAAACGAGTACAAACAGATTCAATTTGGGCGGCTTGAATTTCATGGAAAGGTTCACGCATAATTGTTGGATTTTCGTTTGTTTTCCTTAGAAAAATGTTAATGAAAGCGGCAAAATTAGTGCCAACCTCATCATAGTCAACATCTTGCAAAAAGATGATATAATAATTATATACGGGAAAGAAACGAAAATGTTACGGTGAGTAATTGACAAAAAAAATCCAAATTTCAATAATATGAATTCATTGAAATTTGGATTTTGGTCTCGGCTTAGCCGAGAGGGGTTTGGAATTTCCTTAGTAAATACCTCTACTCCACTTGTATTTGCGGGTAGCGAATCGGTAATTGAGTCCTAAGCGTCCGCCAACTTGTACATTATAGGGTGTACCTGCTGCGAATGGTGCTGACAGATATTGGAAATCTGTACCTATTGCTGCACGTAATCCCATTGTAAAATGTACGTTAGGACTTAAATAAAAGTGATAATCTGCTCCTGTGAATACCCCCAATTCTTGCTGAATCAAGTAATCTTCTGTTCCTACTTCTATATCACGATTACCGTCTAATTTTTCACTTTGTAGTCTACCATAGTGCATACCCCAAACCGCACTGAGCGTTCTTGGTATACGTTTATTCATACTGCTCAAACGATTAACTTGATATTTAAGCGAAAGCGGTACATAGAAATAAGTGGCATCGACAAAACTTTTATTAGAGACGACTGACGTAGTTAATTCCTGATAGCTCTGTGACAGATTGCTTCTCAAAAATTCGGTTTCAATACCAAAATTAGGTGTGAATTGATACCCCATACCTACACCGAATGATTTGCCTAAACTCATTACATAATCAATCAATTCTTGCCCCGGATCGGTCAAACCATCGCGTACTGCATCATTCAGTATCCATGAGTTATAATGTGAATATGAAGCAGAAATGTATGCACCTTTATAACTCAACATCATTTTTGCCAAGTCGCTATCTTCTTCGATGTCCATAAGATTGCTTTGGACGATGTATTCATTACCACGACCTTGTGCAGCATTGCTCACTTCAAGTTGGTCGAAATCACTCAAATTAGGATTTGAGATGATAATGCTTGGAGCATAAGTATCAAGTCCTGAAACGGTACTTGGGATAGATGATATATTATCAGTACGTTCATTTTCTATGGGCGCAGTTGCTTTTGTATATGTTGGGGAAAGCAGAGTTATATCATTGTTTCCTGCTGAAGCCGGAGGCAATGAAGAACTACCACCAAGATTGAACGGACTTTTTTCGTTATTTTTTGTAAATGACTGACTGATGAATTGTGACGTAACTTCTTCCACTCTTTCTTCTACCGCTTCACTATTAACCGACTGTTGCTCAGTGAAAACGACACGATCAGTAGTACCCTCGTAAATACTTTCTAAGGGTTGTTCAGCTTTATCTTCAGCCGGAATTGTAGTAGTAGGAGTGTTAATATTAGTTTTTGAGGTAGTTTTGGGAGGTGTAGTTGTTGTTGCTACGTCAGTACCAATTTCCTTGTACTGATTGATTAAGAAAGTGAATAGAAACAGGCACAATATAACCGCCGCCATACGTCGAATCGTAGGCAGGTGACGCTGTATGGTAGGTCCGAATCGGATATAAGGCTTGATTCTGTCCCAGACAGCTTCTTGTGGAGTTACCTCGTGACGCATAAAGGCACGTCGTACGCCTGTATCAAATTTATTACTTAGAAGGTTATTAAGAATATGTTCGGAAGGCTTAGGCTCAAAGCCCGCAAATGCCTCTTGAAATTTTGCATCAAAGTTTTCTTCGACATCCAATTCACCTTGAATAGATGCCCACATACCTACAGGAGGTGTCGCTTCGAAGTCATTGAACGAACTTGCCAACAATTGATCAACTTCCGAAGGTATCGACTCACTGATATTTTGCCATAAATGCGCGGGAGGCGTCACTGCGAAATCATCAAATGAAGCACTAAGTATCTTATCGGCTTCCGCAGGAATGGAATCATTAATGTTGTTCCACAGATGAGCAGGAGGCGTCACGGCAAATTCATCGAATGAAGTGCTTATTAACTTATCAGCTTCGGTAGGTAAAGAATCGGTGATGTTTTCCCAGATGTGTATGGAGGGAGTAAGGGTGAAATCGTCAAAAGAGCTTTGTACAGATACATCGAAAGCATCCCCCAAAATGTTGTCTAACATTTCAGGCGAAGGCTGTGCCTCGAAATCCTCAAAAGCTGCTTTAAACAGATCGTCTATGTTTATTTTACCGTTCATTGAACTTTGTGTGAATAGCGTGATTTGAACAGTCAGACAAAATTAAATAATATTTTTATTTTTTCCGAATAAAATCAAACACCCGTTAATAATCAAGCATGAGCGAATAAGAATTAACTTACTGTCTACTCAAACCTTCTATTAGATGTTTCCCCTTTCCAAAACAAATGATTTTTGGATGTTATGAGCGAATATTTTTTAATGCCTTTTAATTCATTATTCGCTCATCCATAAAATCACTCATTATTCGATTTTACCATCTTTTGCAAGATATTTCTTGCGCGTGCAAGCTGCGACTTTGATGTTCCCTCAGAAATATCAAGTTTTCCGGCTATTTCTTTATGTGTATATCCCTCTATGACATACATATTAAAGATAGTTCGATAACCTGGAGATAATTTCTGAATTAACTTCAGCAAGTCTTGCGTAGCAAGATTTTCTACTGCCACCTCGCTCACCTGCTTAAAGCTGGCTTTCTCCAACTCTGCATGTCCGGTGTGGTTCGTAGATTTACGGTAATGTTCGATAGCGGTGTTGATAAAAATGCGTTTTATCCAGCCCTCGAAAGAGCCTTCCCCTCTAAACTTGTCGATGTTGTTAAACACCTTAATGAATCCCTCTTGAAGAATGTCCTCGCCACTGTGATAATTATTGGCGTAACGTAGACAGATACCAAACATCTTGGGTGAATAATATCTGTACAATACTTCTTGAGCATCGCGTCTACCGGCAATACACCCCTTAATGAGCTCCTCCTGAGTGAATCCTAAAGTAAGCACTTCAGCCATTGTACACTTGGTTGTAAAATCTAAACTATAGACTTTAAGTTTTTGGTTAATAATACTCTAAGTGAGCATCAGAATGATGTCGCTTGAATTTCTTTTTTAATATATTTGAAACTCATTATCTGAATGATAAATAAATTTCTAAGAAAAACTAATAGCAAAAACCATTCCTAAACATTCTTTGCTTTACTCGTTCTACGTATAATTAATGGCAGAACGAAGGTCATAGAACTAAGAATGTCAAACCTTTTTTAACGATTTTCTAAAAACGATTTCAATAACAAAATAGCCCTTGCACGGTGGCTGATTTTGTTTTTCTCTTCTGCACTCATTTCTGCGAAAGTGCGAGTTTCGCCCTCCGGCACAAACACGGGATCGTAACCAAAGCCGCCTGAGCCGCTTTTTTCTGTCTTTATCGTACCGCGAATGATACCTTCAAACGTGTATTCTTCTCCTTCGAGAATGAGTGCTACCACAGTCCTAAACTGGGCTGCTCTGTCTGGATAGCTGGCTAATTTAGCTAATACTTTGTGGATATTGGCATCGGCGTCTTTTTCGGATCCGGCGTAGCGTGCGGAGTACACGCCGGGTTCGCCGTTTAGCGCATCTACTTCCAAGCCGGTATCTTCTGCAAAGCAGTTTTTTACGTCGTAATTATCGACGACATACCGTGCCTTTTGTAGTGCGTTTTCTTTTATCGTGGGATTGGTTTCGGGAATATCCTCGTGGCAACCTATATCAGCGAGACCAATCAAGTCGTAGTCTTTTAGTATCGCTTGTATTTCCTCCACTTTATGCGGATTCCCCGTTGCAAACACTATTTTTTTCATTTTGTGATTCGTATTTATTTTAACGTGATTATAATTAAAAACGTGTAGACGAATTAATGAGTCATCGAGTCACGAGTTAATGAATAAACGTCTCTTTCAAATAGTTCCAAAGTGCACGTTTCTTACTTTGATTGGTAGATAATTCATACAAATTATCCGCAAAAAAGAGATGACAATTATTAAGTTGCACAGGTTCATAATTGCCGATTTGTGCTTGGATACCCATTTGCTGAGGCGTCAGACCGAAGACAAATAAGTGTTTTGCATTAAATTCATTCAAAGAACGAAAACTACATGGCGTATCTTGCGTTAAAGGAACACAAAGCGTGTCTTGTTCAAGATTCAGGCCGATAGCTTTGATGATTTTCTCCAGAAAATCTTTTGCGTTTTCGAGGCTAAATTCCTTTACATTGTTTGAATAGACGATAATGATACCTTTTTGGTTGCTTCCTGAAATATTTTTTTTCAATATTTCATTATCATTTTCTTCAATATTATAAACTTTGTAATCAATGAATTGCATAGCCTCAAAATTTTATTTTGTTTATGTTTTTTATTTAAAATTTTATCTCTTAAAAACGCGCAAAAGACAGAAAAATTTCATAACTTTGAATAAATGTGTTGTAGTATTGTGGTGTCGCTGTATCGTAGTGTTGTAGTTCTTTTAACATTAATTTTCTTAATGAAAACAAAGGTATCAACACAAAAACACTACGAAACCGCGACACCACAACGCCACAGCACCACAACACATCTTAAACTATGAAGTATAATATTTCCTTTCACCCGACCACCAAATCTAATCTGGATTCGGTGGATTTTAATAATATCCCTTTTGGAAAAATATTCTCTGACCATATGTTTGTAGCGGACTATTACGACGGCGAATGGCGCGATTTGCGTATTGTTCCATTTGGTCCCATCACGATGAGTCCGGCTAATCTCACCTTACATTATGGTCAGGCAATGTTTGAGGGTATGAAAGCCTTCAAAAATCAAGAAGGTGCACCTGTACTATTTCGTCCTGAAATGCACGCCAAACGCCTCAACGCTTCCGGTGCGCGCTTGTGTATGCCCGAATTGCCGGAAGACCTTTTCCTACAAGCCTTGCATGAACTCATCGGCGTTGACCATGCGTGGATTCCGACCAACTCGAATAGTAGTTTGTATGTACGTCCGTTTATGTTTGCAACAGAGGAAATCATCGGGGTCAGACCTTCTTCGAGCTACAAATTTATCATTTTTACCGCACCTGTCGGTCCTTATTATGATAAACCGCTCAAACTAATTGCTGCCAACAAATATGTGCGCGCTGTACCGGGTGGTGTAGGCGAGGCAAAAGCTGCCGGAAATTATGCAGCAGGATTGTTACCGACACAGGAGGCACATGATGGAGGTTTTGACCAAATTATGTGGACGGACAACCGCGACTATCAGCAAATACAGGAATGCGGTACGATGAATATTTTCTTTATCATCGGTGATACAGTGGTGACACCCGAAACGAATGGCGCAATTTTGAAAGGTATCACGCGAAATACGCTCATTCACCTGCTACGCGATAAAGGCATTAAAGTAGAAGAACGTGCAATTACGATTAAAGAGCTTGTGGCAGCGCATCATGCAGGTACACTGAAGGATGCTTTTGGAGCAGGAACGGCAGCAGTCATCGCGCCTGTAAACGAGATTTCTTATTACGAAAATAAGGACGATGCCAATTATAAGACAATCAAATTACCCACTATCGAATCTCGCGATATTTCTATTAGTTTGAAAAAAGAATTGCAGGAAATTCGTACAGGTTTGCGACCTGATCCACATGGTTGGGTACATGATGTGAAGGTGCGTGATGTAGCAACTGTATAAATTTTTGATTCAGTGATTTTTGATTTTTGATTAATTTTTAGCTGCGCGAAATTTTAGTTTAGAGGCTGTTTAGAATTATTTTTTTGATGAATATGAAATGTATTTTTTGCCCAGATGAAGCTCATTTTGAGGATTATAGCCTTCGCTACATGACGAAAAATAGCTGAAATATGGGCGGAAAAGACGTTCACATTCACAATACAAATAATTTTAAACAGCTTCTTAGAGATTAAAAAATTAGTCAAAATCGAAAATCACTGATACTCAATACTTATCGGAAGACCAATCTAAAAGCAAAAATCTTTCAATCTAAAATCAAATTAATGAAACCTTTTCCAGTCTTTCCTTGTATATTTAGGTAGAACAAACATTTTTTAGTATTGTAGCCCTTAAGGGACGAAAATTGCTTAAATTTGCCGCCCAAAGTTAAAAAGCTTCTACATGCGAATGAAATTATCGCAATTCAAGTTTGAATTGCCAGAAAAGTTAATTGCTGAATACCCCGCAGAAAATCGTGATGAATCCCGATTGCTGGTCTTACACAAAGATTCGGGGAAGATAGAGCACAAAGTATTTAAAGACGTATTGGATTACTTTGATGAGGGGGATTGTTTGATTCTCAATAACACCAAAGTGTTTCCGGCTCGTTTATTCGGTAAAAAAGAAAAAACCGGTGCTAAAATCGAGGTTTTCCTCTTGCGCGAACTCAATGAAGAAGCGCGCTTGTGGGATGTCCTTGTAGACCCGGCACGTAAAATACGTGTGGGTAATAAGCTCTATTTTAATGACGACAACGATGATACGGTACTCGTAGCGGAGGTAGTGGACAACACGACTTCGCGCGGACGTACGATTCGTTTTTTGTATGATGGTACGGATGCAGAGTTCAAAGCGCAGCTTCATGCGCTTGGTAATACGCCGCTGCCCGGTTATATCCGCCGCGATCCGGGTGACATCGACAAAGAACGTTACCAAACCGTTTATGCCAAAGAAGAAGGTGCGGTGGCTGCTCCGACGGCAGGTCTACACTTTAGTCGTGAGTTGATGAAACGCTTTGAATTGAAAGGTGTCGAATTTGCGGAAGTGACCTTGCACGTTGGTTTGGGAACGTTTCGTTCTATCGAAGTGGAAGACCTTTCTAAGCATAAAATGGATGCTGAGTATTTCCGCATCACACAAGATGCGGTGGATGTTGTCAATCGTGCTAAGGCTGCCAATAAGCGCGTCTGTGGAGTCGGAACGACTTCCATGCGTTCTATTGAGTCTGCGGTTTCGGCGACCAATACACTCAAACCTGCGGAGGGTTGGACGAATCTTTTTATCTATCCGCCGCACGAATTTAGCATTGCTAATTCGATGATTACCAATCTTCATTTGCCATTTTCGAGCTTGTTGATTATGGTCTGTGCATTTGGTGGATTAGAGTTGGTATTGGATGTGTATCAGGAAGCTATCAAGGAAAAATATCGTTTTTATAGTTACGGTGATGCTATGATGATTATCTGATGATAGACGACGAACGGCTAACAACAAACGATTAATTCATTATATTTTGGAAAACAGCAAATATTTTCGTGAAAAAATATTTGCTGTTTTTTTGTGTGTTTATTCACACACCGTCTACCATCTACCGTTCACCGTTTACCGAAATAATTGATTATCAATTTTTTATAAAATTAAAAGATGTTGGCATAATTTTTATTGAGAGAAAGAAAAACGCATTTATTTTTTCATAAAAAAATTGTAACATTTTCTTTGTAATGTCGTTTTGATAAGCGACTTTTGCGCTCAAATTTGGAAACACACCAATCCCGATAATTATCGGGACAAACTCCAAAAAACAAATTCCAAATTTCAATTTGGACGTATTTTATAAAGGTTTCATTGAAATTTGGCGTTTGGAATTTTTAAGCTGTTAAGCATGTATTGGACTTTAGAATTAGCTTCATATTTATTGGAGGCACCTTGGCCCGCCTCCCGCGACGAATTGATTGACTACGCAATTCGCTCCGGCGCACCCATTGAGGTGATTGAAAACCTTCAACTTCTGGAAGATGAGGGAGAGATGTACGAAAGTATGGAAGATATTTGGCCTGACCACCCGCGTAAGGACGACTTCCTCTTTAATGAGGATGAGTATTAACGGAAAACAACTCGAATAACTAGGAAATCGGGTCAAAATCTATTTTCTATAACCTATTGAAAATTAGATAAAAATGGCAGATATTTTAAAAAATATCTGCCATTTTTGTGTGTCGGAAATACGTCAGTTTCATTCATCATCAGCAAAGCCTGTTTGCCATTTACTGAACTGGTTTAAACTTTTGATTTGAAGGGCAAACGCATCAAAATATTTTGTCCCGATGGGACAATGAAAAATGCGATTTTGATGATGTTTTACCAATATTTTACCCCTAACGAGGCATTGATTATATTCAAAATGTTCCGTTAGTAACAAAATATGGGTAGAAAAACTATTAAACCAACCCAAACTGCTCAAAGTGATGATTAATATGTTTGCGATTGAGCAATTCCCACATCTCATCATCCAAGTCGCCAAAGACGGGGTTCGCTGCTGTCGCGTCAGGATTTTCCTTGTAAAATGCGATATATTCATCATAGGTTTTGAGCATAGCTTCCTTTGCTTCATCTAAATTGGCAAAACGCAAATCTTCCACTTCACCTTTACGGAATAGCGGATGGCTAAACTCACGCGGCATAGGGCGATAATTATAGAGCGATTCTTGCATACGTTCAATCCTTGATTCCGGCGTAAGTATTTCGGTATCCATCTTTCCCGTTGCCATTTGTAAGAAAAATTCGAGATGCTCTACCATATGTTGTGCCGACATCATACCCCAATTGGGCTTTGTTTTTTCGGTCAATTTTGCCATGCCTTCTTCCAATGTAGCATGTGTGACTTCCTCAATTTTAAACGGACATTTTTTCTGCACCAAGGTCAAAATCGTCGCCGTAGCCACCAACTCACCGTCTTGGTCAAGAATTTCTTCGAACCATTTCACTACACCAGATGGGAAGGTTTTACCCTTATCATCGCGTTCCACTTTTTCCTTGCAAGTGAGACGCACCTGAATCGTATCATTATGATAAATCGGACGAATAAAACGACATTCATCCAAACCATAATTCGCCCCAACAGGACCTTTTGCCGGATGTACAAACAAGCCCGCACCGGCTGCCAATAGGAAGTACCCATGCGCCGCACGTTTCTCAAATATCGACCCTTTCA
>JAHDEO010000189.1 GCA_020628725.1 Saprospiraceae bacterium | reverse complement strand
TTTTTGAAATTGATTTGTGTGGAGTAATGTTTTGAGGCTCAATTTGAAGTTTTCCTTTTAAATAGTGTATAATTCACACTTTCTTTTTATTTTTATAAATCATTTATTTGAAAAATTTTAAACAATAAAAAGGTAGACTATGAAGAACATAATTTTACAATTATTTATTTTTTTAATTGCAACATCAATATCGTATGCACAAACGGCAGTTACGCTCACGCTAACCGACGAAAATATGGCATTGACAAATGTCGGCTTCAAAGGTGCATATGGCGGCTGGGCTACGGAGCAGGGCTACGATGACGGCACTAACGGCGATGAAACCGCCGGAGATTTTACCCATACGATCATCGTTATGGCAAGCGAAGGTTCCTACGAATGGGGGGCAGTCAATCTGGATGATAATGAAGCGTGGTTGATTAATGGTCCAAACCGTGTGTTTACCGTTGATGCTGCAGGAAATGTCACAGGTGAGACAAATTACACGGTACCACTGGAAGGTATGGATGTAACGGTATTGCTCACATTGGATGACACCCAAAACCAATCGCTCGAAGCTGTTAGTTTCAAAGGCTCATATGGTGGTTGGGCAAGCGCACCGGGTTACGATGACGGTACAAATGGCGATGCTATTGCGGATGATAATATCTGGTCATTGGAGGTCACTGCCAGTGCAGGAGCGACCTATGAATGGGGCGCAGAAAATACGGGTTGTACAGATGCAGCATGGCTCATTCAAGGACCCAATCGCTCATTTGATATAGCGATGGACGGTACGATTACGGGAGAAACAAACTATGATGTTCCGGCTGAGGGGCAGCGGTATCCGGTTACTTTCCGCGTGGATATGTCTAATGAAATTATAGAGTCCACAGGCGTATACGTATCGGGAGCATTCCAAGCGTGTGCGTGGAATAAAGCCGAAATTCAACTGACCGAAACGCTGCCCGGTATCTACGAAGCGACTACAATGGTCGTTCCGGGTGTGCATCAATACAAATTTTTTAACGGTGATTGTGGGGATGACGGTTGTCAGGAAACGGCTGATTTTGTGTCACTTGAATGTGGTGCAGACAATGGGCTCGGCGGTACCAATCGTGAAGTAGATTTATCAGGACTTTCAGAAGCGACTATCTTGCCAATTTATGTCTACAATTCGTGCAATACGACCGTAAATACAGAAGATGCAGAATTTGCAAACGGCTTCACAATCAGCCCAAATCCTGCGGGTGGCAGTGCACTTGTGGAGTTTAGCTATCAAAATGGTTCGTATCATTTGCAGATTATCAATGCGATAGGACAAGCAGTGTGTGAACAAACTGATGTGCGTAGCGGCGATGTGCCACTTGATTTACATGCCTTAGATGCGGGAGTTTATTTTGTCAGATTATCGAATGAAGAAGGTGTATCTGCTGTACAAAAATTGATAGTACAATAAATGGTTTTTAACTTTTGATTGAATTTTGCTTTGCAAAATTGCATACTAAGCAGCCACCGATTCACCTTCTATTAGGTTATTCCGAAAAATAATAATATCTTAGAGTCCCATTGGATTGTATTTATTTACAATTTGATGGGGCTTTTGATTGTAAAATGTGTCTATAATAGAACTATTGACAATATACATCTTGCCCATCCCTTGTTGACCAAAACACATTTTTTGCGTCAAAAGCTACGTCACATTTTTGGTGTTTTATGATATTTTTTTGTTATTCACTGTGTGATATTGCAATCACAGTATTAGCAATGTAAGAATTAGTGGTAATTCTTTAATATCAAATGCAACTATACTATATCAAAACGCTACTTTTATTAAGTAGTCTTTGTAAATGTGACACTCATAAACCCACAAATAAACTGTAGAATTACCAACTATTCACCGTATTCCACAGATCCGAAGACCATTATTTTACCAGAGTTGCGGAAGCAATTTGATGGGATACCCTGTACTATCACATAGAATAGCTATACCATAAATCAAGAATAGCACCCGCGACTCCAGCGAAGCAGAAAAGTGCGAACTATGTTGAATCTACAACTACAGAATCAAAGAATTCATGAATCACTCCTTGACTACCAACCAATTACGCTTAAAGATTTGGATAGCGTTAAATTGATGAATCGTCAAGATACCAAAATGGTAATTAAGACAGAAACGCTTCCGAGCGTTTTGAATGCCTTGAGTGATGACTATTTTGTCCTTGAAATTGATGGAAGACGTATAAGTTCTTATGAATCATTATATTATGATTACGCCACATTGGATTTGTACATGAAGCATCACAACGGGCACACGAATCGTTATAAAATACGCTTTAGGAAATATATCGAATCGAACCTCTCTTTTTTGGAGGTAAAATTCAAATCCAACAAAAAACGAACCATCAAAACACGCATCCGAACCGACGATATCGAATATAATCTGAAACCAAAATCAAAGGAGTTTTTGGAAGAGCAGACACCCTTGGACATCTCTCGACTCGAACCTTCTGTGTTGATTTTTTATCGTAGAATCACCCTAGCGAATAAAGACCTAACCGAACGCGTAACCATCGATGTGAATCTGAGTTTTCAAAATTATTACCTCAGACAGGTCATGGAACACCCCGATATGGCAATTATAGAGGTGAAGCAGGAACGATTTAGTCGAAAATCTCCCGCAGTACAAGCCCTACATGCACACAGAGTTTATCCCATGACATTAAGCAAATATTGTCTGGGCGTTATGACCTGTTTGGATTCCATTAAACGAAACACATTCAAAAAGAAACTTTTAAAGTTAGCAAAAATCACGGGAAATGATGTTTACAGAGATATTGCTTCAATCAACCCCGATTATCAACTGGTTTGATATCGGTAACTTACCTACGCTATTAGTAAAATTTGCGATCAATATTCTTGTCGTATATTTGATTGTAAGACAGATATATAGCAAGAAAAATGACAAACGTGAATATATTTTCACGTATTTCATTTTTAATATTCTTATCTTTTTCCTCTGCCACCTCATGGTGAATGTGGAGTTGGGAATGGGCTTTGCCTTTGGCTTATTTGCCCTGTTTTCCATCATGCGCTATCGTACCCAAACGATAAGCATCAAAGATATGACCTACCTTTTCGCCGTAGTATGTGTCGCAGTGATGAATGCCATCAATGTGGTCGAACTTGCGGTATTAGAGTTGCTTTTCATCAATGCAAGTATCGTGACGGCACTGTACATTATGGAGCAGTCATTTTTTCAAGAAAAAATGGTGTCACGAAAAGTACAGTATGAAAAAGTCAGATTGGTACAACCTCAACATTATGAGGAACTCAAAGCCGACCTCGAAGAGCGTATGGGTTTGAGTATCAAAAAAATCGAAGTATATTCGGTCAATTATTTGACAGATAGTGCCGTACTTTTTGTTCATTACGATGCCAATGAAACACAAAACAGCCTCGAAACTAAGATTGACCTCGACGAAATGGATGCGGCAAAATATAATGGGCAAACCCAATTGGAAGAAGCCCTCGCGTAATACTAATTTTGAATGAGTGAATGAGTGAATTTTGAATAACATTCATTCACTCATTCAAAATTCATTCATTCAAAATTCAAAAATCTGCATGGAAAATCACAAATTCCAACAGAAATATAATGTCATAATACGTCCAAATCGGTTTCGGCTTAGCCGAGAGGCAATTGGAATTTGGTGCTTATGCTTTGCATTGTTGTGTCAGTCAAATCTATATGCACAAAGTGAAGATTTTGAACTCTGGAAAGGTATCGAACTCAAAAAAGCATGGGGCAAAGACCTCACCTTTTCTTTTGAAGAGCAGGTCCGGCTCAATAATAATGTCTCTCAATTTAAATCTGCTTTTTTAGATGGTGGCGTTCGTTATGAATTGCTTAAACAGGCGCGTATATCGTTGGGTTATCGATACACCGTTCGGTTGAAATCTGTCACTCAGCGATTATATAGTGATTTATCATTAAAATTGGATAGGAAATGGCTCGTCGAACCTGTCTTCAGGCTACGTTATCAGGAAGATTATAAAAGAGGAGATTTGCCCGAACGCAAAGTGCGTCCCAAACTTTCACTCAAAACGGGCATTAAACCCTTAAAATTAGACATCTCCCTCGCCGGAGAATTATTCTACGAACTCTCATCCGAAGGCAGTGATTTTAATCGTTATCGTCTCGGCTTGGGATTTTCTCGTCCGCTTGCCTCCCGAAGTTCTGTCACACTTAACTACCTTTTTCAAGAAGAATTTAATGTACGGGATCCCCTGACTTCGAGTGTTATCTCGCTGTCGTATTCTGTTTCGTTGAATGACTATGACCTTGAAGCGCGAAGGCGATTGCCGAGGGTGAAGAGGTGATTGGTTTATTGAGTTGAATTAGTTTATTAGGTTTATTGAGTTCATTAAGTTCAATAGGAACGATAAAAAACAACGTTACATCCTAGAAATTATAATCAACTGATTATCAGCTACTTTTTTAATTTTAATTCATTCCATAGATAGAATTTCGCTTTGCGAAATTAAAAAAAATCCACGTAGAGAAAATTCATGAATTTTCTCTACGTGGATTTTCACTTTATAAACTAATTCAACTCAATTAATTCGCCAGGTCAGAAATGAACTTAATCCGCATCAATTGAATCTCTTCTAAAGTAATATCATCTTCTTTCAATTCTGCGTAAGCATCTTCTATTGAGTCAGATTCCGCTTCCATGAAATAATCGTGAATATCTTCGCGTGAATATTCATCCACATTATCTTCGATATAATAATTCAGGTCGAGTTTGGTGCCTGAATTGACAATCATTTCGAGTTCGTGCATGAGTTCTTCCATATTCATGCGATTGCTGCGAGCGATGTCTTCCAACGGAATTTTACGGTCAATACTTTGTATGATAGCGACTTTCTGACTGGATTTATTCGGAACAGATTTGACCACAAAATCATGTGGACGTTCTATTTCGTTTTCTTCTACATACTTCGCAATGACCTCCACGAATTTCTTTCCATAGCGCGTTGCCTTCCCCTTTGTGACACCGGAAATATTCGCCATTTCATCCATACTGGTCGGATAGTGCGTTGCCATATCCTCCAATGATGGGTCTTGAAAAACGATAAACGGCGGAACACTTTTCTCCTTAGCGACTTTCTTGCGAAGGTCTTTTAGCATCTTGAGCAAAGTCGGATCCAGTGCGGCAGATTTGGCGTAAGCAGCAGCATTGGCAACATCAGCAGCAGCGAGGGCTTCGTGGTCATGATTCATCGGGATTTCAAACTTAGTTGGTGATTTGATGAAGGCATGACCTGCTTCTGTCACCTTTAATATGCCGTAGTTTTCGATTTCTTTACGAATCAAATTACGCAGCAAACCTTGTCTTAAAACCGAATTCCAGAAGTGGTCATCCTCTTTTTCACCTACGGCAAATAAAGACAACTTATCCAAACCATAATCGCTCACTTCCTTCGTTCGCTTCCCTGTGAGGAAACTGATGACGGGTTTAATACGATTATTTTCATTTAATTGTAGAATGGCTTCGATGGCGTTTTTCATTTCGACCTGTACATCGCGGCGTTCTTTTGGATGTTTACAATTGTCACACATATCACTGCATCTACTCTGTTCAAATTGCTCCCCAAAGTAGTGCAATAAGAATTGACGGCGACATGTACCCGTTTCTGCGTAGGCGGTCATTTCGTCCATCAATTGTGCGCCCATTTCGCGCTCGGCGGCGGGCTTATCACGTAAGAATTTTTCGAGGCGTTGAATATCTTTATATGAATAATAAGCTACACAAATCCCCTCCAAGCCATCTCGTCCTGCGCGTCCTGTTTCTTGATAGTAGTTTTCAATACTTTTTGGAATGTCATAATGTATAACAAATCGAACATCAGGCTTATCAATACCCATTCCGAAGGCAATCGTCGCGGCAATGACGTCGATTTCTTCCATCAAAAAATCGTCTTGTGTTTTACTTCGTGTCTTGGCATCCAATCCGGCGTGATAAGGTGCGGCTTTGACGCCGTTGACGCGGAGTAGCTGGGCGAGTTCTTCGGTAGATTTGCGACTTTGTACGTAGATGATACCCGATTTGTCGCGGTGATTTTGGATAAACTGGACGATATTTTTCGCACAATCTTCCTTGCGACCTTTTGGGCGTACTTCGTAAAAAAGGTTGTCACGGTTGAAGGAGGAAATGAAGATGTTTTCATCTCTCATTCGGAGGTTTTTGACGATATCTGTGCGAACTTTCGGCGTAGCTGTAGCGGTTAGTGCAATGATAGGAATATCGGCATTAATCTCATCAATCATCTGGCGAATACGGCGATACTCCGGACGAAAATCATGTCCCCATTCTGAAATACAGTGCGCCTCATCTACTGCGACAAATGAGATATTGGTATTGCTGAAAAATTCTATATTTTCCTCTTTAGTGAGTGTTTCGGGGGCAACATAGAGTAATTTTGTTGCGCCACTTTCTATGGCTTTTTTGACTGCACGTATCTGTACTTTGCTCAATGAAGAATTGAGAAAATGCGCTACATCGTCCGACTGACTGTGCCCTCTTACTGAGTCTACTTGGTTTTTCATCAAGGCAATCAAAGGAGAAATAACCAATGCCGTACCTTCCATCATCAAGGCAGGTAATTGATAACAAAGGGATTTACCGCCACCCGTAGGCATAATCACGAAAGTATCTTTACCATCAAGTACACTTTCTACTATCGTTTCCTGATTCCCTTTAAAACTATCAAAACCAAAATATTCATTCAACGCCTCTTGTAGGCTTGTTGCTGTCTTTACCATATACGTACATTTGCTTGGGGTCGCAATTAAGTTGATTAGTTAGTTCAAGTTGCAAGGCAACTTGAAAAATTCCAAAGAACAAATTCCAAATCCCAATTTTGACCTGCTTCAACTAAATTTTATTGGAATTTAGAATTTGCTCAAGTTAGCGGTTTATCCGCAACTTGAGTTAGTTAGTATCCGCGATTTCGTAACATGTTAATTTGTGACACGTTTTTTAACACACTTCAAACATCGGTTTCCGAAAAATAAATCTCACAAAATAGTCGCCTTTCTTTCACCTTAACAAATAGCGGCTCGCAAAAATCAAAACGGGAACTAAGATACAATTTTCCCTTCAAATTAGCGAGATTAAATGTACGTAAAAATTTTAAAATTTTTAAAGAATAATATGAGGAATTTGTTTGTAGGTGAAACAGCAAGTCTTATGACCGATGAATAAGTTGTATTTTTTGAAAAATGTGAGAAAGTCAGACAAAACAAGTCATCATCGAATAAAACTACATCGAATCATCTAAAATAATAGGTTCATCAAGATGACTAACACGCTTATTTCGTGGATGACCATAAATCAAAGGAAATCCAAGACTGAAAAATAAAAACGGAAAGACAAAACCACTTTTTACAGCGTGAATAATATCCGGACTTCCTCTGTGAGGAATTACTGTGAGCAGAAGAACCGACAAAGGGAAGGCAAGTAAAAACATCACTTGGGAGAAGAAGATATATTTTGGCGGAATTTTGATGCGGATGATTCTTAAACTGGAAAGAGCAATTAAGGGGAACAATGGAAAAACGACAAAAGCGACAAATCTAATCAGGTATAATTGCCATTTTGGCATCATGAAATGGTGTACAAAAGCACTAGGACCAGCGATAAATATTGACTGTAAGGAAAGGGCAAACACAAAAAAGCCTACCATTACCCAAAACACCAAAAACGAATTAACAACTGCTCGCTTCTGTATAGTTCCAAAGTTGAAAAAGATATTCACCCAAGCAATAAATGATAGCAAACAAATCGGAATCGCCCAGTGGAAATACGACAACCAAGTCAATCCACTCCAACCATGAGATTCCACTTCAACTCTCCACGTAAGAAATGAAAGAAAACTAAATAAGAGTAGAAATGAGAAAGCAGCAGTTTTGTTTTTGACGTAAGGCATACTTCAAATTTTTAAAGTTAAATAGACCTCTGGCAGTCTTATTGATTTTAGTCAAACTAACGCAGAAAGCTACCAATGTGCTGCGTGAAAATCAATAAAATCTTGATGTTAAAATTCAATCGCTTGTAAAGGTCACTCCAATTTTTCCAACCCATGCAAAATATCCTCCCAAAGCCTCTCCACATCTTCCAGTCCAATATAAAACCGAATAAAATCCCAGGGCAAATCAGGATTTTCACGCCCTTCAATATTGTACAAACCACACATCGGCAACACAAGCGATTCATATCCACCCCAAGAGACTGCGAGCAAGAACCGTTCTAAGCCATTACAAAATTGCTCAACCTGCTCCATATCTTTGACTTTCAATCGAATAGAAAACAAACCACCTGCGCCGGACATCTGTTTTTGAGCGAGTTCGTATTGCGGAAAATTAGGTGAAAAAGGAAAATAAACCTCCGCCACTTTCGGATGTTTTTCCAATCTTCGGACAAGTTCTACCGCACTATCATGACTGCGTTGGATGCGCAGCGGTAGCGTCCGCAAACCGCGTATAACAAGCGCAGCATCATGCGGCGAAATCGTACCGCCCAAAGTCATCATTTCCGATTCAAACAACTTCTGTATCATCTTCTTCGTACTGCAAATCACACCGACCACGACATCGCTATGCCCATTTAGATATTTAGTCGCAGAATGTACCACAATGTCGATACCATGTTCGATAGGACGCTGAAAAATAGGCGAGCAGTGACTATTGTCAATAATAGAAACGATGCCATGCTCACGCGCAAGCGCAGCGCAAGCCGCAAGGTCTTGCAATTCAAAGGTTTTTGAGTTGGGACTTTCGAGATACAACACGCGGGTATTGGGTTGGATAGCAGCCGCAATTTCGTCCGTACTCTTCGCATCCACAAAGGTATGACTCACCCCGAATCGCGCCAAAAACTTCGTCAACAAAGCATGAGTCCAACTGTAAGGAGCTTGCACACATACCACATGGTCGCCCGCCTGCACATTCCCAATGACGGACATCGCTACCGCTGCTGCGCCGCTTCCTACCACGAGCGCATCTTCCGCACTTTCCAATGCAGCGATTTTGCGCCGCAGGATTTGCACCGTCGGATTATTGCCGCGTGTATATATATGGTGTCCAAGTTCGTCCGACAATTTATTGCGAAAATCATCAACATTATCGAACATGAAATTGCTAGTCTGAATCACAGGAGGCGCAACGGCGTTGAAGTATCGCTCGCGTTCTTCACCTAGATGGGTGAGTATGTCGGATAGGTTGGATTGCTTCATTGTTATATTATTTCATTGTTTTTTTTGTGTAAAAAAACATGCTTTTTAAGTGAAAAATATGTATATTTGAGAAAATTTCACAAATTCTACAAAAATGATAATTGAATTTAGTGTACAAAATTTCAGGTCAATTAAGGACATGCAAACCCTGAGTATGGTGGCGGCTCCCCTCAAATCTAAAAATCCGCAATTGGATAAAGATAATGTTATTCAGGTGAGTGACAAATTATCTTTGTTGAAAAGTGCGGCGATTTATGGGGCGAATGGTACAGGTAAAAGTAATTTTATTAATGCTATGTTATGGATGTTTGCAATTGTAGATTCATCAATGGAGGATGAGCAAGTTTTGGAATTTACCTACCAACCTTTTTTAATGAATATGAAGTCTGTTAACCTGCCTACATTCTTTCAAATTCAATTTATTATTAATCAAAAAAAATATCGCTATGGATTTGAATATAATAATGAACGGATTGTGAGCGAATGGTTATTTGGAATGGCAGAAAAAAATGAAGTATATTATTTTACACGGGATTTGGATAAGATAAAAATCAATGAAAATCAATTTAAGGAAGGAAAAGACTTAGCAGATAAAACAAGTCCAACCAATTTATTTTTGAATGTAACTAATGCTTTTAACGGAAAAATCTCCAAGCAATTGAAAAAATATTTTAACCAGAATCTGTTGTTTGATTCTAAAGAGCAAAAAATAAACAAAGAGTTGACTATTAGTTCATTGGAGCAATCTGAATCCAAAAACCGGATTTTACAACTTCTGAATTTTGCAGATTTAGGCGTCGATGATATTGTAGTTAGTTCGCAGCAGAATGAAGATGACTTTATTTTTTTTAAGAGAAATATTGTGGATGACTTAGGTAAAACGATTGGTTCGAGGTTGATGTCATTAGATATTCACGAATCGGACGGAACAAGGAACTTCTTCAATCATCTTGGCCTCATTTATTATGCACTTACGGTGTCTGGTGTCACAATCGTTTTAGACGAATTTGAGGCAAGTCTCCATCCCATTCTCGCCAAAAAAATCGTCGAAATGTTTCATTCACCCAAATTAAATAAAAAAGGCGCACAACTCATCTTCGCCACTCACGATACCAACCTTTTAGACTCAAATCTACTCCGCCGCGACCAGATTTTTTTTACAGAAAAAAACAAAAAAAACGAAACGGAATTGTACTCGCTATATGATTTTAAGGGTGTAAGAAATGATGCCTCCTACGAAAAAGATTACATTAAAGGTAAATACGGAGCGATTCCATTTGTAGGTGATTTTGAAACACTTTTTGAAGAAACCGTATGAAACCAATTGTTGTTGCTCGAAAAACAGCCTGAAGCTATCCAACATGCCACACGTTTATACGAGTTGCAAAAAGACCAAATTTACTGCGACCAAAACCCATGTACAACCGTGTACAAGTTGGTAGAGGAATTAAATATCTGTACAAAGCAGTAAATTTTAGGCGTAAAATTCTAACTTTTACCCATTTTCAACACTCAATGTAATTTCCTTACAAACAATCCGTTCTATTGACTGTGAAAAAACACGTATATTGCTTACTTTGCACACTTAAAAACTCCAAATCCCATGTACTACATTCCGAATAACAAAACTGAAAACGATTGGGATTTGGTACTTGGAATTTGATATTTTCAATATTATGGGACTTTTCAACAGATGGTTTGGCGGCGGTAAAACCGAAGAACAACCGGATATACAATTTGGCAGATATAACGATGGCTACATATCAGAGGAACAAAAGGAATTTTGGAAAAAATCGGTAGCAGAATATGAGGCTAAAAATTACGCCGAATCTTTTGAGACATTTTTCAAATACCTACAAGCCAATCGCCAAAACAGCGTCACATACGCAAAGGAAAATGGTAAACTGACCTTTGAATTGCTGCAAGGCTCTAAAAAGGTGGCGGGTTATGCCGATGATAAGCAATTTGTGGCATCGACCAAAATTGTGCGTTCCGAACGACTCAATGTAGGTTTTATGCGTCGTTTGCTGGAGCATAATTACGCGTTAAATTATGCCCGTTTGTCATTGGATGATGAGAATAGTATTTGCATGACATTCTCCTCCTACCTCATGGATGCCTCGCCATACAAACTCTACGCAGCACTCAAAGAACTCTCCACAACAGCCGATAAGCAAGATGATTTGCTAGCAGATGAATTTGATATGTTGCACCCGATAGACACGGGGCATGTCATCGAATTGCCGGAAGCAGAAAAAGCCATAAAATACAAATACATCAAAAAATGGACGGACGAAGCCTTCGCCCGAATTGACGAACTCGATCCGAATAAATTCAAAATCGGCATCAATTATTTGTTATTGTTTTTGGTGTATAAAATGGATTATCTCGTTGTACCCGAAGGGGTTATGACGGAGACGATGGAGAAGGCACACCACACGTTTTTCTCTGCCGACGGGCGTTCACCGCAAGATAAAGCACAGGCAGTAATGAAATCTGTCAAAGAAATGATGGAGCGTCCGGAAGCTGAATTTCACAAGGAAATGTATCGCGTTCCCGCTACATTTTCCATCACGGCACCTGCCGAACATTCCCAACTCGCCTCCATGATTGAAGCAGAAATGCCGGCAATGGATTATTATTTGCAAAACAATTATATGGATTTGGCGACGGCAATTCCCGGTTTTGTGGTAGGGCATTTTCTGTTTTATTTTCATGTACCGCAACCCGACCGCGAGTATCTCCACCTCCTGCTCGAAATCCTCGAATCTGATTATTTCAAAGAACTTGGTTTCACAGATATTCCCTACGATAGTGCCACACAGAAATTTGATAAATCAGCGATTAAAAACGAAATTCAGGCAATTGCAAAAAGCCACAGAGAACATTTTCCAAAACTCACCCCCAATGTCGCTAAATTGAAATATGATAATCTCCCCGAATTTGCACGTTCATTTTTATTCATGGTCAAGGAATTGGATCTAACCCCAAAGGAGTAATGAGTGATTTTAGATTTTATGATTTTTGAAGAATAAAAAACAAGAATGAACGGATAAAAATAATTCATTCACTCATTCATTCAAAATTCATTCATTCCATTATAGCATTTCATCATTTAAGCATTGTAGCATTATTCCCATGAGAGAGATAATAGATAAATATAAAGACATTGTTGTGCAAATAGCTACACCCCTAAGTACTGGG
>JAHDEO010000679.1 GCA_020628725.1 Saprospiraceae bacterium | reverse complement strand
GTTATACATTAATCATTAACGACAAACTGCGTTGTGAGTACTTTATCCTCACTACTCAACCTCAACATATATGTACCCGCGTTGAGTTGGCTCACGTCAAATTGCGTCTCATTCGTACCTGTAATTAAATCAAACGGACGAGTAATCGCAATGCGCCCTTGCACATCCATAATCTCTGCCGATACTGTGCCTGAGAAATTGCTTTCTACACTGACATTCAAATAATTAACTGCCGGATTTGGAAAAACATTCAAGGTCGCATCCAAAGCAGATACATCAAAAATGCCGATAGTATTCTCCGTTAATGTCAATGAAGTAACAGCAGCACCATCACCGCTATTGCCCTCAGCGCGATTGACCGCCGTACCTGCCGAATAGAAAGTGACATTGCCCGAACCCGCTGCGGGAGCCGTCCACTGTACATCAAACGTTCCGAGGTCTTGTGTACCTGCCTGTTCAGCATAGCTTCTGCCCGTTTCATTGGCAGTAGCAATCTGTACACCTGTTCCCGGATTCGACCAGCCGTTGACATCGCTTTCGTCGTCATCTATCAGACTCACAATTTGGAAACCATAACCTGCCGCATCGTTATTGACATCATCTACTGTGACCTTTACATCGTAAGTGACACCCGGTAAATAGTCCGTTACTGCCATCGAAGTACCCGCCTCGAATACCTCAATCATAATCGTTGTTTGAATCGGTCCGTTGTGACAAGTCTGGCAAGTCCACGCTACACCGGGAGATTGTTCTTGGTCGCCGGGTGCGCCTGTATTGCCCCAATTCTGCGTCGTTGCCCGTCCGCCCGAATTGCTCATTAAAAGGAATCCAAGTGCCAAAGCACTCATAAAAGTGTAAATGATTTTAAATTTCATGTGTCGTTTGTTGCGGGTTGCAGGCTACAGGTTACGGGTTGCAGGTTAAGAATACTCCTAACTCGCAACCCCTAATCCGCACAACCGAACCCGGTTCTAAAAATAAATTTTATTACAAGTGTACAACTTACACCAAGTTTTATTACTTTCGACTATACTTACGTAACAATTTTGTCTGTTAGATGTCTTTACCAACACCCTACGGTGGTCAAAATCGTGTCAAACTCTCTCGCAAGGAATACCTTACTTGGGGCGGTATCACCTTGGGCATTGTCGGGGCGATAGTGCTATTCGCCTTCGAATTACCGCATTTTAATAATACTTTTCGTTTGGGGATAATGTTTTTATGTACAACAATTGTAGCTGTCGCAATTGGGACATTTATTATTTTCAAAATAAAACATACCTTCAAAGATACTGTAGATAGCATTCGTGTATCATTGATGATGTATTTGGGATTGATTGCCCTTACTTTTTTAATGGCGCACGTTCTCAATAGAAACCTCACACCCGGGCAGACCCGTACTGAAACCTATCCTTTTCTTGAACATAGACTATATAGAATAAGTAATAATGAACTCGCCAGCGAAAATACTTTTCTGACTTTCATTGAAATTGACAATGACATGAAACGCCTCGTTAGTCGCGGACCAATTTATAACGAAACTTCTCAAAATCAAAAAGTTACTATTCCCGTGAAGACGGGCTTATTCGGTTTTAAAGTTGCAAAAATATATTGACAATTTTCATGAAATAATGTTTAGTAACGATAAAAGAATAACGGATAAAAATTTTTGGAATTGAGCAGTACCGTTAGGTACTAAATATCGGTAGTTTTTGGATATAAAAGTAGAAACTTCGGTGGTGTACACTATCGTCAGGATGGTGATGAAGGTATTTTGCTGGGTGAAAATGTCGCCATCAGGTATTTACAAGACCACATCCGCGCTTACACTGAAAACGGTGTTACAGGATATACTTTGACAAGAAGAAATGGTCAGCGAATTACAATTACGGCTGATAGCATCACGCCTGTTGTTCCTTCCGCTTAAGACCAAAATTTATTAATATTTTTATCAGGCGAATATTGACATTATGTCAATATTCGCCTTTTT
>JAHDEO010000188.1 GCA_020628725.1 Saprospiraceae bacterium | reverse complement strand
TAGTAGATTTATATATATATCACAACCACGAGGAAATGCGACTTGTCGCATTATGCTCTTAGTGGTTTGATTTGGCTCAAATTATTTTTGCTTTTTCGCTAAGTAAAGGAAGACGAAAAAAATAATCTCAATATTATATTTATCCGCCTCTACCCTACCCTCTTAAATATCAAACAATTTAGAGATGTAAAATTATTTTACATAAAATTATTTAAAATAAATTATTTTTAATATTAATTGAGATAAAATTACTTTTGAAAATATTGTTTTGTCATAAATTGTAGTTAGATTTGTTCGCTTTTTAGTAAAAAAAACAATTCTATGGAGAAACTTTATTATCTATTTTCTTTATTACTCATGTTAGCTTTGAGCGTCTTTACATTTGCACAACCTGCAAATAACAATTGTTCGGGTGCTATTGATTTGAGTTCGAGTCTCATGCAAGGTGTAGGAAATGTGGTGAATGCAGGCACCTATGACAACACCGACGCAACGACAGGAAATGACGACCCAACTGACGGCTTCGACTGCTTCAATGAACCCGACGGCTATGGCGGTATGCCTTCACTTGACAATACACTATGGTTTAAAATTACAGGTGACGGCAATGATTACTACATACACGCAACATCTACAGACTGTGCTGTCACTTCAGGCATCAATGGCAATGATACTCAAATGGCTATATATACAGGAAGTTGCGGTGCATTGACACCTGTGGCGTGCAATGAAGATTTTACAGATTGGACACCGGGAGATTATCCGGCGGCAATATTGTTATCTACCGTAGTCGGTGAAACCTATTATATTTTGGTGGATGGCTTCAACCTTAACGGCAATCTTGCTGAAGGCGAATTTTGTATGTTTGTCACGCAACAAGTTTTTATCGCCTGTGACAATCCGAGTGTGTCCGGTGGTATAGCATCGGCTTCTACAACCGCCATTTGTGCGGGTGAAAGCACAAATATTACTATTGAAGATGCACTCGCTCCGAATGAAGGTGCGCTCACAGGTTATGCATGGGTGATTTCGACAGAGGATTTGCAGGAAAATCCTGATTTCGTGGTCAACCAAAACTATCTCGCAGGACTTGAGGTGACATCCGAACCAGTTTCTCCTCTCAATCTCACCCCTTCAAACTATGGCATTTTTAATCCGGGTACTACATATTATTTTACATTGGTTGCTTTCGGCAATGCGAATTGGACAAACCCGAGTCAGCAGGTTTTTATCAGCCAGACGAATCTGGATGCCGCCTGCACTACATTGAGCAATTCGGTACAAATTGATTATTGTCTTGTCAGCACACTTGAAGTAGACGAATCAGTGCTTGGCATGACTATATTTCCGAATCCGGTGCAAGACCTTATGAATCTGAACATCCATGCTATGGGTTACAGTGAAGCAACGATTATGCTAACTAACATAGCAGGACAAATGGTAAAACAACAAAACATTAACTTGATAAGCGGTGCAAATATCTTCAATTTGGATATGAGTAATGTGCCTACAGGTGTGTATATGGTTTCTATCGAAACGGAAAGTCACCAGTCGGTTAGCCGCTTCATTAAACAATAATTTTATTTGAGGTTTTTGATGTAGTATCAGGAACAAAATAAATGTACTTTTTCGACTTGTTCTTTTTCCTTTATACTTCCCCAAATTCTCCTTAAATACGGCGAGTATTCGCGTCAAATTTGGTTCGTCTAAAGTAAAAATAACAGCGCGAAAAAAGAACATTTATTTAATTCCTGATACTTAATGATTTTAGATCACTTTCCTTTTAAAAAGAGTTGGGGAAATGTAGTCTAAAGTCTAAAAATACTAAATCAAAAATCCTTTCATCTTGATTAAGGACTAAATTAAAATCCCGTCGATAGTAGCAGCTTTCGACGGGATTTTTTTTGTTTGGGAACGTTTGTATACTTTGAACGGCATAAATTTCGGAAAATGAAAACACTGTATTATTGAAAAAGTGTCATAGACACGCCCGATTTAGTAGCCTCAAGTTTCAACTTGGGGAAAAGTTTATCCCCCATTTTTAGAGTGCCGTAGGTACGTTGCATAGCTTGATGTATCGTGTCTATGACACTCATTTGAAAGGGGGAAAATCGCCCCCCAAGTTGAAACTTGGGGCTACCAAATGAACCACGTCTAATGACGTTATGAAGTATCAATATTTTCCGAAATTTACCCCGTTCACAGTATAAAATGTATTTGCGGAATATTAGTCGGCAGACGAAGGTTTCTATTAAAACTGGTAATTTGGATACCTAAATATGTCTCACTCACAACCTAATTCGTCTGACGACAAGTTCATTTGTATTCAAAAATCACTGAATCAAAAATCTCCTCATTTCCAATAATTCTTCATAATTTCCTTCGTCCATTGTGGCTGTCGAATGATGCCTTTCGGTTGAAATTCTGCCATGACAGGTTTGATGTCTAAGACAGGCGTGCCATCTATCGCGTCTAAATTTTTAACCACCAGAGTATTTTCCTTTCTTTCGATTAATTCTACCGTAGTTAAACCTAATTTGTTGGGTCTGTTTTTATTACGCTGAGCGTAAGTGCCAAGTTTGGGCAATGCGGTGTTGTTTCTCGGATGCCTGTATTGCGCAATTGCTTTTTCATCCTTGACTTTATCCATGTAAAATATCACTTCCAAATGTGAGAATTCCTCTATCCCCTCGAAGGCTTCCGAGATGATATTTTCTGCTAATTCAATTTCGGAAATGATACTCGACCAATTATCGTCTATTACTTCTTTTCGGCTGTTTTTGACAAAGGCTATAGGAGTGAGTTGTATATTCATTTTTAAACAATCAAAAATCACTAAATCAAAAATCAAAAATCTCTTCATTCAATCATCTTCACCGCCATGCCGTCGTAAGCACCGAGTATAGGAGCAGCTAATACTTTCGTGCCATTGGCAACACCTTTTACGATAGCATTATTCCCGTCAAATTTGACTAATTCGACTGGTCGCAATACCAATTTATCATTTTCAATGATGTATAATTCACGATTTTCGTTTAGTAATTTGCGGGGTACGCTGATGGCATTATCAATCTTCTCGGTGGCTACAAAACCATTCAAAAACATACCTTCATTGAGGTCTGAGCTAGACACTCGAATGAAGACTTTTTGTGTTTGTGTAGTCGCATCAATGCTTTTTCCGACTCGTGCGACTTTGCCCGACCACTCCCCTGCCACTGCATCCGAAGTGAGTCTCACTGCATTCCCGGGTTTGAAAAAACCAACCTCTTCAAGCGGCACGGTAGCTGTCAATTCGTAAGTGTAGGGACTGATAAATTCGCCCAACTTCTGTCCTACACGCACCAATGCGCCGGGGTTAATGCTTGATTGCGTCACCACACCATTAAACGGTGCAAAAATCACGTATTTACTTAGATTTTTTTCGCGGCTTTTGATGTTTAGATATTGGTTTTCGAGATTGCGGGCAGCGTAGAAAAATTGCTCGCGTCCGCTTGTAGGCGTCGGCAATTCTTGGATGGATTTTTTAACATCAAATGCATTGACATAATTTTTCCATTTACCGACATCCGTAACGCCATAATTACCTGTATTATAATCGTCATATTTCGTTAGGCTTTCTTCGGTGCTTTTGATGCTTAGGTATTGGTCGGTAATTCCTCTGGCATCTATAAAAAATTGCTCGCGGTCGCTGTTTGTTTTAGGTAATGGGCGGATATTTCCATTCAAATCGAAGGCATCCACATAGTTTTTCCAAGTCAAATAATTATCAGGAAAATCGCTTTCTAAATCATACAAAACCGATAATATCAACCCCTTCAAACGGCTCTTTTGCGCTTGCAAATTGAGTCGCTGTTGGGTATCATTAATATCGTCGATAAATGCAGTAACCGAGGCTTTGAGTTGACTCTTTTGAGCTTCGAGATTAAAGCGAGCTTCTTCGTCATCTATCATCATCATGATTTCGCCCTCATCGTAGTAGACGCCTTCTCTGAAATCTTTGTCGGTCGGGCGTAATGTGCCTGATACATCCGCGTACATCTCGATTTTTTTCTTGGCAGTCAACATACCATTGATACCCACTTGCGATTGCACGGAACCGTTTTCTGCTGTTATCGTTTGTACGTAATTGATATTGGGTTTGGCAGTAGCTTGCTCCTTTTTAGGTGCTTTTCGATTGGCTATTTTATTGCTGATGACGACTCCGCCCAACAACAAAATCAAGCCCAAAATGATACTACCTTTACGAAGAATTTTATTTGACATATGATTAAATTCAAGTACAAGCTCAAACGTAAATTCAAATTTAAATAATCCTAACAAATTAATTTAAGAGGTGTTTTCATTTTTCACCTAAATCCGATATCTGAAATCGCTTTTTAAAGGTGAAGGCATGAGGTGTTGGTCCATGTTCGCGCAGATATTCCAGTCGCTCTCTGGCATCTTGTGGTGTTGGATATTCTCCATTTTCGATGTACCAAATCGCCATATGTACGGGACGCATATGCTCAAACCATTCCTTTTTACGTTTCAAAACCTCCAAATGTGCCGATTGATAGACAAACTCAAACAGACTGTCCATATCTTCCCATACCGACATATTGATTATTAAAAAATCGTCTTCAAAAACCCGAATAGCTGTTGCGTTATTATCGTCACCTTTCAGTCGCCAAACAAAACCTTTGTAATCCTCTACAATGCCGTTGATATAGTCCAAATTGGCTACGAAATCTTCCATAACAGGGCTATCCAGAGGTGCAATCATCCTTGCGATATTAATTTGAGCAATTTGCATATAAGAAAAATATTATTTTTTTTGTAAATTGCGTTTAAGCTACTATACACTTTTTGAATGAGCTACTATACGAAACAAAACCTTGCCACAAAGACACAAAGACACTAAGTATAGTTCGCTAATAATCAGTCGAATACAGTTTTAAAATCCTTTGTGTCTTCGTGACTTTGTGGCAAAAATAAAAAGCGTATAGTAATTTAAATTGCGTTATATCCATATGATAACAATCAGTTAATTCTCAAGAAGTGGCTATAAGTTAGAAGTTTTTTATAATTACTTCTATATCAAATTCACTTAAATATCATGAAAGCTTTAATAACATTTACGCTCATAATTCTTCCGAAACTCGAAGACAAAACCTTAAACATAGCGATGAAAGAAATGGTTTCAGAGCAATTAATTCAAGTTGCGGACAACTTGAAAAATTCCAAAAAACAAATTCCAAATCCCAATTTTAACCTGTTTCAATCGAATTTCACTGGGATTTGGTACTTGGAATTTGGGATTTGCTCAAGTTAGCGGTTTATCCGCAACTTGAGTTAATTAATTGAGTTTGGATACCAAAAAATTCAGGAGTGAAAGGTTACCTTCCGTGACTTGACTAGATATACCCACGTAAACTTATTTTATAACATCAAAATGCTAAACCATGACAACGGAAGTAAACCGAAACACCCAACTCCTAAAATCCATTCTCAATCGTAATGGCTTTGACTTAACTCAAAATGACGAGTTGCAGTCCTATGCCATCGTTAGAAAAAATGGTGGTACGAATCTCGTAAAAATCTACATGTATCTCGCTGTCATTACCGCAATTGCAGGGATTTTATGTTTTCTTTTTGTATCAGTATTCATAGGAACAGGACTTTTTGTTGCCTCTGTACCGATGTATCGAAGAGCCGACAACATGAATCTTCGTCAAAAACACTCTAAAGGTAGATTCATCTCCTTTAATGAGACACAACTTAAAATTCAAGAAGGCGATAAAAATGCTACTATCAAAAAAGAAGACCTCGTAGATTTTAAATACGATGTTGATAAAAACGATAAAATCACTGTAGGCACGGTGAGTGCTATCACCAAAAATCAACACATCGAAATCATCGAGATTTTTGGTACAGACAAACGCTATGTAGAAGATGATGTCAAAACGATTGCCGATAAAATGTCGAGTATTTTAAATTAACAACCAAAGTTGCAGATAACCGAAACAGTCCATAGTCGCTGGTTCTCAGTCTATAGAAAGATAGGGAAACGTGAGCAACTCGCGTTCGTCTATGGACTATTGACCATCGACTATGGACTTGAGTTGCCTTCTGCAATTTGAGTTAATATTTGTTGCGAATTTCCTAATGTTCGTTACAAAATATTTAAAATCTCAAATCTGCATGACCTACCAAGTTTTTTCTACGTAAATTAGCGGAAAATGGAGTTCTAAGTTCTTCATTCGTCATACAACGAAGAACTTAGAACAAAGAACGCAAGTAGATGAAAAAACTCGACAAATTGCTGATTACGAGCTTTATACCACCGTTCATCATGACTTTCTTTATTGCATTATTTGTATTGATTATGCAATTTTTGTGGAAGTATATTGATGATATTGTGGGTAAAGGATTGGAGGTTTCGGTGATATTGGAGTTACTTTTTTACCTCTCCACATCGCTGATACCAATGGCTCTGCCGATTGCCGTATTAATTTCTTCGGTCATGGTAATGGGGAATCTTGGAGAACGCTACGAGTTGGCAAGTGTCAAATCGGCGGGTATTCCTCTATTGCGGGTCATGTTGCCTTTGATATTTTTCACTAGTTTGATTAGTGTGGGGTCTTTTCTCGCATCAGATTATTTGATTCCTTATTCCAATCTAAAATTTAAATCACGCCTATACGACATCCGCAAACAAAAACCGGCTTTTGACCTTGATACGGGTGTATTTAATGACGATTTTGGAGAAACGATTATTCGGGTCAATAGCAAAAGTGAAGACGGTAAACGGCTCAATGATGTCATGATTTATGACCATAGCGAGAATAGAGGCAACGTCAGTCAAATGCAAGCCCAAAGTGGTGAAATGTATTCTACCGAAGACAAGCGTTTCATGGTCTTAAAACTCTACGAAGGCGAACAATATCAAGAACTCAAAGCTCAAAGTCGCGAAAAAACCGACAACTACGAACACCTCCATATTCGTTTTAAGGAATGGGAAAAGATATTTGATATGAGCGAATTTGACCTCGACCAAACCAATACCGAACTCTTCAAAAATCACCACAGCATGCTCAATATCAGTCAATTGAATTACGCCTTAGATTCTCTTGAAATACGAAAAAGCAAACGCAGCGAGCAACTCATCAAAAGCACCGAACCGTATTTTTATATCAAACGCAGACCTGATAGCGTACAGCAAGCGATGGAAGAGCTTCGACTGAAAGACACCATTCCACGCACCGAAGTCGATACCTTCATCAATACCTTTCCCGAAGGTGACAGAGGACGACATTTTAATCGCGCCATCACCCTTGCTCGTAATGTCAAAAACTACGCACAAACCACCATCAACGACCTCCCAAAAATCCAAGAATCCATTGCACGACACGAGATTGAATGGCATCGCAAATTCAGTATGGCGTATGCTTGTTTGATGTTTCTATTTATAGGTGCGCCGATGGGAGCGATTATCCGAAAAGGCGGTTTTGGCTGGCCCCTACTCGTCTCTATTTTCTTCTTTGTCGCGTTTATTATGATGATGATTATGGGCGAAAAATCAGCAAAAATCCTTGCCATCGAAGCGTGGCAAGGTATGTGGTTGCCTTGTATGGTATTGACGCCTGTTGGTCTGATTTTGACACGACAAGCAATGCGCGACTCGAAAGTGCTGAATATTGACACTTACCTTGAGCCAATTCGGAGGTTGTTGAACGGAAAGTCAAATTAATGAAAAAACCTATAGGGTTTTGATTGATTTTGAAAAAATATTCGTTTCATATCCGCAGGGTTGAAACCCTGCGCTTTTGTGATGTACATGTTAGTTTCGCAAAAGCGGTGGGTTTTAACCCGCCGCGAATCAATGGAACGATTTACTTATAAAAATCAATGAAAACCTTATAGGTTTAATGCTCTGATATTTAAAACGTTAGTGTCAAGCCCAAGCCATCATTAGTCGGACCAAGACGGAGTGAACTTTGCTCACTTTCCTCGTTGTATAATTGAATAGCCCGCATTTGCCACAAACTGCCTCGTTGATACATTACTATGCCACCCGCGACGCAGCCTAAACTTCCATAAAGCACCATATTGGAGAGGCTATCGCTGCCCCAACGTCCTTCATTCACTCTTCTGCGAGATTCAAGACCACCAACAATAATGCCCAAGCCCATCACAGCATAACCGACACCGCGCACATTTACGCCTCTATTGAAAAGCCGCGAAGCGCGTTCATCAAGACTAAGCTGGATGGCTACACGCCATCTGTTGGCTCTTTCTCCATTGATGTAAAACATAGGTGTCAAAAATCCATGTTGCATATCAACGGGAGGACGAGCGTCTACTTGTGCGCTTGCATTTACTGCGAAAAACAGCGCAGTCAAAAGGAGTAAATATCTCATTGTAATTTGGTTGAATGTTTTGTAAGTGAAAGAAATTAAATAAATTCGACAGGAATGCGCCGTAATTTTTTCTTCTAAAGAATTCAAAAAATCGTTGCATAGCAGGGCTACGGAACTACTTTTTTGTGTTTTTTAGAAGGAAAAAGAACAAGTATAACTGCCGAAGTTATTTTGTTTCTTTCACTAAAAGAAATTGTTTTGTTACATTTGAGCCTGTGGTCTAAAAAGTTGGCAAGAGTGGATTTAACCACAGGTATTTTATCGAATAAAATTATATAAAAATAATGATTTTCGCAAATTTTTATCCACATAAATCATTTGTTTTCAATTCAAAAAATATCTCAATAAACACAAATTAACATATTGAAATTTTACTTCATTTTATTAACCCCCGCAAATATAATCTGTATGAAAACTATCCTAACTATTCTAGTATTTAGCCTGCTGATAGCTTGCAAGAATTCAGAAAAACATAAGTTTAGCGATTGCGATTATCTAGATAAGTATATGAATGGTAACACGAAAGTAAATCCCAGAAAGATTGGCAAGCGAATGATTGATCCCATTGATGATACTTTGAGTTATAAAAAAACTAAATTTGGCTTGGTCGTGAATGGACATAAAGTCTACAAAAAAGCGAAAACACATGCGCGTTGCGAAGATGAATATATAGATATTGAATACTTTCAAGACTTCACTGACAAAATAGATATTGAGTCATATAGAGAAATTGATCGCACGTTTTTCGCAAGCAAAAATAAGGTGTATTTTTGGTGGGCAAATTCTGGTGGAAATATGCTTATTCCATTGGATGTCGATGCCGAAACCTTCGAACCTTTTGAAGATATTTGTGGAGGAATTGATAAAAAAGCAGTTTATTACGGCTGTCCGAATCGCGGTATTTATCCATTGAATATTCCTTTGAATTCAGAATTTGAGTTTATTCCACAGAAAGGTAATTATTGGAACTCGCCTAAACATCAAGTAATAGTTGACGAGAAACTTTATGATGTAAAATGGGAGTTTGAAAAAGGGTATTTTTGCGACTTAAAGAGACCAACACAGTAGTTTTATTTTTAGCATTTTAAAAGAAAGAAAACTTTAACTGAGTAAAAGAAAATTAAAGATTAGTAAAATACAATAATTCACCAACCCAACAATTCTTTAGACATTGATAAAGAAAAATTTATATTTTTTTGTACCATTTATTATCGCCTTAATTATTGGTGCATATTTGCTATTTACTTATGAAAAGGGAACTTTCGTGCTGTACTTCGCTACGGAACGAAAACCCGTGATTGACCAAATATTTGTGTTCATTACAAGACTTGGAGAGGAAAAAGTATATGCAGCAATGGCAATTATTTTTCTCTTCATTCGATTTCGATACAGCTTACTAATTGGCTTGCTTGGTGTGCTGAATTTGGTGATTAGTTTGGGTCTAAAATCTTTCTTCGGAATGCCGCGTCCGGGCTTTGTGTATTGGATGAAAGAATACGACGGCGAGATTAGTTACATACCTGATTTTTATGTGAGTGTGAGCCAAACAAGTAGTTTTCCGTCAGGGCATACCTTATCAGCTTTTAGTCTGTATTGTTTTGTTACTTTGGTCATCAAAAAGAAAGCATGGGGATTGTTGTTTTTTACCGTTGCGCTATTGGTTGGTATTTCCAGAATTATATTGACACAACACTTCCTCATGGATGTCTATGCGGGGTCGATTTGCGGGGTTTTGGTAGCAATGGGTGTGTATGGACTACAATCGTTGCTGCCCCCCTCTCCTACCCGATTGCTGGATAAGAATCTATTAAATATCAAGAAGTCAGACAACGTAATATCTGACAGCGAAGTGGTCTGACCTCTGACAATAAAAATGGTCTGACTTCTCAAGAATTAAAAATATGAAAAAAATTGATTCCCTTAATCAAGTTGCGGAATTTCACCGCACATTCAAACACCCCGTTGTACAAAACCCGGCTATCCCCTCGCCCGAACGCTGCAAGTTGCGCGTCTCGCTCATCGCGGAGGAACTTAAGGAATTACAAGAAGCTATCAATGACAAAGACTTGGTGGAAATTGCAGATGCTTTGTGCGATATTCAGTATGTCTTATCCGGTGCGGTATTGGAATTTGGTTTGGGTGAAAAATTCCCCGAACTCTTCGACGAAGTACAACGCTCCAATATGAGCAAAGCCTGCCGCACACGCGAGGAAGCTGAGGCTACCATGCAACATTATCATGATAAAGATGGGACCGAAAGTTATTATAAAGAAGCAGACGGGCTATTTTTGGTCTACAGAAAGTCAGACGACAAGACGCTTAAATCTATTAACTATTCTCCGGCGGATTTGAAACGAATTTTGGGAAAATAATTGCCGAATTTGATTTACTTTTGCCGTCGAATTTGTGTTGATGCAGTTTTCTTTGTATCTTCGCCCCACTTTTTGATAGGACAATCTAAAAACATATGAGAAATTGACTGTCATATCAGAAACAACGAAAACCAAATGGCACATAAAATACTCGAAATGAGGCGCAAAAGCAAGCGCATTTAGATAATATTAATCCGAGTGATGAATTTTGCAGTTATAAAATAATTCAAAGAATATTATTTGATAACTCACAATCCGGTTACTCGCAATTCAAATTATGATAATAATCGAAAGAAAAAGTAATGAATCCATCGACCGAATGGTAAAGCGTTACAAAAGTAAGCACCGAAACATCAAACTTAGAGAGGAATTGAGAAATCGTAAAGAATACGTCAAACCTTCTGTAAAACGACGCACAGAAGTATTGAGTGCTTTATATAGTATTAAGAAATTTGGTAACGAAGAGTAATTTTGCGAGCTAAAATAATTTAAAATGTAAAAGTGCTTGTGTACGCGTGTGAAGCAATTGCATTTTACGCTTCTACATTAGATACATTCTCGTATTGCGTCCTGCTACTTTTACATTTTACATTAACGCCATTTCAAACACTTTCACATCGTTTAAAAACGAATATTTCTTACCATCATCTTTAATAACAAAATCTATCCATTTTCAAACGATATGATATTTTAATTGGTATGCTTTTTTACTAAAACGCAAAGCCAATATCTAACCCGAAAGAATAAACCACACCAACATCTCCGGCAACAATATAACCGGAAAAATTCGTTCCGCCACCATAACCGATTCCGGCATGTAAATCCACCACAAAAACATCTCCGGCAACCCATTGTTTTCCAAAATTAAGCAAGAAGCCGCCTGTCATCGAGCTTTCTCTTCCTTCTTCGATGTAACCATTATAGGTAAAAGGGTCATATATATATCTGCTTATATCATAGCTGGTACTCCCAATAAATGCTTCCGGTTTAAAGTACCCACCTTGAAGGATGTGTCTACGCTTGAGGTCCGAAGTGATAAAAGATGGTTTTCTGTAAAACCGATAAGCAGCCGATCCTATAAAGCCCCTTGACTCTGCAAAGTTATTAATACCTAAACCAACGATGGTTCCTCTAAATTCCATGCTCTGCCCGGGTTTTATACTGTGCTCATAAGCGATACTCGTCGAAGCCATCAGCGGTTCTAAAAAAGAAATTTTAAGTGCTCGCTTCTTCTGTCCGATGAAATTGCTACTTTGTTCTATAGTTTCCTCGCCATAGCTTTCCGTTCTGCCATTTTCAAATTCTATACGGTCAACATTGCTCTTTTCGATGGAATAAACTACACCATCTTCTGCTTCTTCCCAAATCCTGTATTTGATATCTACCAAGCCAATCTCAATGACTTTTGCCTGAACTGCTTCAGTTTTACCCTTTTCATAAATCATATCTTGTGCCACCAAGTTATCGGTTGTTAGTAAAAATAATACGCCTACAACCAACATAATTTTCATAAGTAATTTCATAATTTTGATGTTTTAAAGTGTGTCCGATTTTTTCAGACATACTTTCAATTAGAAAATATAAGCAAATATAAAGATAATTTTGAAGGCACGACAAACCACTTTTTTAAAAATACTGACTTTTAATTTTTCATTTCAGTAAAATAAAATCCTAATTATCAAATATTTATACTAAAAAATACAGATTTTTACAGCCCCAATACCCTTGCTGCACACTTTTAATTTTGTCACAAAGACACGAAAACACAAAGTATAAATGTATCAAAATTCTCTGTGCCTTTGTGTCTTT
>JAHDEO010000187.1 GCA_020628725.1 Saprospiraceae bacterium | reverse complement strand
TATATTGATTCAATGCTTTTTCGTAGGATTGCCATGCTTCGGAAGATTGAGCGGTTAGACCGGATACATAACAAAATAGCAGGAAGAAAATAGTTATTGCTCTCATTTAAATAATTTTTATTGAAAATGTGTAGTTGTATAAAGTGGCAAATATCAGAAATGTTATTGTTTTTAAGTACATGGACATAATTATATTTAGAATTAGAACGAGGGGAAAAGAAACCGTTATAAATTAAAGATAATTATGTCCATGTACTTATAGACGCAAAAAATAAAATTGCGTTGTCAATAACTCATAAAGATATTTATTTCGTGGATATAGACTTACATCTGAAATAAAAAAACCTTAATTTTATAGGCGAATCAAAGATGTGATATGAAAATATGAAGATTCATTCATTCTTTATATCTTTGTCATCTCATCTTTTAGTATCGCTTAAATTTGTTGATATGAGTACACTTACTACACCTACATTCGATTTAAAAAAACATTTCACGCACTTTCGCGAGAATATTATCGGTCAGGATGTTGAATTTGACACACCATTCGGCAGAAAAAAAATCATATATGCAGATTGGATAGCCAGTGGTAGGTTATACGAGACAATTGAGAAAAAGATGCGTTATGAGATAGCTCCTTTTGTGGGTAATACACATACGGAGACGACCGTTACGGGTACATCCATGACGATTGCCTACCACGAAGCCCGCGAAATCATCAAGCGACATGTCAACGCTACCGAGCATGACATCTTGGTGGCGTCGGGGTCGGGCATGACGGGAGTGGTCAATAAATTTCAGAGAATCTTGGGCTTGAAAGTCCCCGAAAAACTCGAAAAACATCTCACGATTCCGCCTGAAAAACGCCCGATTGTGTTCGTCACGCATATGGAACATCACTCAAATCAAACTTCGTGGATAGAGACGATTGCGGATGTAGAATGCATTCAACCTAATTCGGAAGGTTTGGTTGACATGGCACATTTTGATGAATTATTGGAACAATATAAAGACCGCGAAATCAAAATTGCAGCCGTGACTTCCTGCTCCAATGTAACGGGTGTTTTCTCGCCTTACCGCCAAATTGCACGGCGCATACATGAGGAAGGAGGTTATTGTTTTGTGGATTTTGCTTGCTCTGCACCTTATGTCGATATTGATATGCATCCTGCCGACCCGCTTGAAAAACTGGATGCGATTTATTTCTCTCCGCATAAATTTCTTGGTGGTCCGGGTACGCCGGGTGTCCTCGTTTTTTGCGCTTCATTATATACCAATAAGGTTCCCGATAATCCCGGCGGTGGTACGGTCAAATGGACAAATCCTTGGGGCGGACACAGCTTTTTTGATGATATTGAGGCACGGGAAGATGGTGGTACACCTGCATTTTTGCAGACCATTCGCACAGCATTAAGCATCCAATTGAAGGAGCAAATGGGCGTTGAAAATATCCTCAAGCGCGAACACCAACTTATTCAACGTATTTTTACGGCTTTTCGGGAAATGCCCACGCTCCATATCCTCGCTGATAATGTAGAAGATAGACTCGGCGCAATTTCATTTTACATTGACGACCTTCATTATAATTTGGGGGTAAAATTGCTCAACGACCGCTACGGCATACAAGTACGCGGCGGCTGCTCGTGCGCGGGCACATATGGGCATTACCTGTTGAATGTTTCAGAGCATTATTCCAATAGTATTACGTGCAAAATTGACGAAGGCGACCTCACCGAAAAACCGGGTTGGATACGCCTCTCGCTCCATCCAACGATGACCGACGAAGACATCGAAACCATCATCGACGCAGTACGTGCCCTCGAAATTCATCACAAATCATGGGCGCAGGATTATCGTTATGATTGTCAGACGAATGAATTTGTACATATTCAGGCGAATGATTCGGATAGAGAGCGAGTGATGAGTTGGTTTTCGTAGTAAATGATAAAGATAGCTGATGAACGATGGGTTTTACCTTATTACCGGAAAATTCGTCGTTCATCGCCGGACTTTAAAAGGTGGACATCCTGCCTATTTAATATCTTAACCTCTTGATTTACTGCCTCTTTTCTTTTAACTTACACAAAAAACATATTTACACACATACGAAATTTCGTCAGCGCAAAAATTCGTTTTCTTACCAAATTTAAATTCATACTATGATCAGAGTTTTTACTTGTTGCTTAATTACTTGTTGTATTGCGTTCTCTGTTTTTGCGCAAAGCGATATTGAAACAACTATACGCTATGGATTTTTTACTTCTTCAAGAGAAGTATTACCATTGGATAACGGCGAGATGATAATTGTAGGAGATAAATACGAAAGTGGTGGCTGGGGCAATAATACTTTGCGATTGGAAAAATTAGATGCTTTAGGGAATACGATTTGGATGAGACTCTACCCTGAACATGTTTACTTTTACGGTTTGTATGATGTTGTAGTTGGTGCGGATAATTCTATTTATATAAGTCTTGAAAATGGAGGATGTGATTATAGCTTTTTGGGAGTGATTATGAAGTTTGACAGTGACGGAAATTATCTTTGGACTATTCAGCCGGATGATTCCTATCTGACAGGTAACATGAAAGCAACGGAAGATGGAGGATTTTGGATAGTAACCAACTTGGGATTACGTAAGTATGATAGTGATGGAAATCACATCCAATCTATTTCAGTAAATTCTGCTCGTTCTTTTGATTATAATGAGTCAACAAATGAGTTTGTCGTTACCTTTCGTGACAATCAAGATGTAGAGAAATTGAAGCGGATTAATGCAGATGGAAGTACGCAAGAAATAGCATTACCAAATCCAACCAGTCTGCCGCAAGTTCACTTTTGGGGCGATTATATTTTGGCTAAATACTATTTTGACGGCATCTTAAAATACGACCAACAACTTAATTTGATTAATGAAATAGAATTGCCCGGAATATCTTATCTACGTGAGTTTGATGCTGAAAACATTTACTTAACAAACACATATTTTGATATATTGCAATTAAATCAAAATCTGGAAATTATTGACAGTATAGAATGGGAGCATACTAGCGTAAGGGATATTGCGACAATAGATGATGAATTATACGTATTGGGCAGAGAATACCACCACACATATCTCAAGTCAATTAGTAATAATTTTACTTACAACGATACTAATACAGATATTGGGGTAGTTGAGATATTAGAAGCTACGGCAGATACCACCCACTATTACTGTGGTAGTAATTCAGCATATACATATGACGTGACAGATATCAAAACGGTAGTACAAAATTTTGGAACCGAAACGATTCATTATTTTGAATTAAATGCCTTATATCACAATAAATGTGGTCATATTTGCCCTGATTATCAACCTAATATGATGATTTATGACAGCGTATATATCGCTCCCGGAGAAGTAGACACAGTAGATTTTCCTGACATCTACCTTTGGGATCAGGAGCCCGATACTCAAATGTGCCTTTACACTACAAGACCGAATCAATTACTGGATAAAAATCATGATAATGATGAGATGTGTAATGATTTTATGTACGAAGAGATAGTTGCTTTAGCGTCTATAAAAGAAGGTCTAGAGTTCTCCATCTTTCCTAATCCTGCAAGTGATTTTATTACTTTGCAAAATGCACAAATTGACTGGCAAAAAGCCGCCGTTAGTATCATCAGCATTGAGGGGAAACAAATCACTGTAAAGCCAAGCTCTCAAATAGATATTAGCGGACTTCCTGCAGGAATTTACGTCATTCAATGTGAATATGAAGGTACAACAGGAAGCAAACGTTTTGTGAAATATAAGTAAACAACGATAAACGATTAATGATGAATATATCGCCTAAAATATTCATCATTAATCGTTTATATTTCATCATCAATTCCCATCACAATCCTCAATTTCCCCCGTAAAATTATTCGCCGGATTCACAGAGAAACCGCTTTTGAGCTCTACACAATCTCCTGCTTTGTATATCACTTCCGCATTAATCGTGGCATCCGAGCTGATGCTTTGTGCGGCGTGATGCGTAGCATTCGTAGTTGTATTTCCTGTAAGATTCTCTATTGCCGGACAAGTAGAAGACACACATCCCACTTCCGACAAACTCACCTCACTCACATATATATCCGTTAGGTCATTACCCACATTCAAATTAAAATAAGCATTCGCATCAGTCGCATCATTCATGGTGAATTGGTAATCGTAAATGGTGGGTGTAGTTGTCAATGAATGAGCGATATAGGCGTATTGTGTACCATTAGATTTACTTATGATTATCGGACAACTGCGTGCCGCATCTGCATATCCTTTTAATCTAATTTGGTAGGTCTTACCTGTTTCCAATAACAAACCCGTTTGCCGCAAAGCTAAATGCCAACTGCTCGTACCTGCATTGATGACGTCAATTTTGGCGTAGCCATCCGCTAAGACAGACAAATTGCCTGTAGCCGCCCCATATTGATACATCGTCCAATCTGAAGTGCCGTTATCGAAATTCCAATTTTGTATCAATTCACAAGCACCTAAATCACAAATGTCGGGATTGCAAGCGTCATTATCATCGGGGTCATTGGCGGCGCAATATCCATCACCGTCTACATCCTCAAAAATACCGACACAATTACAAGCATTATCATACACATCATTTATCGTACAAATATCGCCATCATCACACGCCGTACCTGCCGAAATCTCGCTAATACTAATGTCATCCACATAGACATCCGTCGAATTATTCCCCACATTCAAATTGAAAATAGCGTTGGCATCCGTAGCATCATTCATCGTGAATTGGTATTCGTAAACTGTTGGCGTAGTCGTCAGCGAATGAGAAATATAAGCATACTGCGCGCCACCCGACTGACTGATAATTATCGGACAACTACGCGCTGCGTCCGCATACGCTCGCATACGCACGTAGTAAGTTGTGCCGTTTTCCAACAACAAACCCGTCTGTCGCAGCGCAAGATGCCAACTGCTCGTACCCGAATTGGTGATGTCAATTTTCGCATAACCATCCGCCGTTACAGAAAGATTTCCATCTGCCGAGCCGTATTTATAAAGTGTCCAATCCGTAGTGCCATTATCAAATCCACCATTTTGCACCAACTCACATTCCACAGGCGGACAATTGCCCAAATCCTGATACACACGCACCCAGTCCACTTCCATCACGGCGGGCAATTGAGCGATACCGTTATTGGCATCATTCCACGGCTCAGAGAGATAATCGCCGCCTACCGCCATATTGAGCCGCAAGTAAAAACCAATATCAAAAGGTCCAGGATGCGTCGTGGCATTGGGTTCGTCGAAGTCGTTAATCGTGCCATAATAATTGCCGTCAATGTAAAAATCCAACTGCCCCAATTGCCATTCTACCGTATACACGTGCCAATTATCGGCACCGTTTCCTGCGGGGAAAGTATAGGTTTGTTTCTCTTGTTGTTTATCGGCTGCGCTGTTGCCCCAGTGAGCATTGCCGTAGCTTTTGGTCATGTCATGACCTTTGATTTCCGTGATGTCTATTTCACCGCTTTGGGGCCAAGGTCCGTACACTGCATTTTGCGGACTCATCCAGAAAGCGGGCCAAGTGCTATTGGAAGCAGGCATTTTGATACGTGCCTCAAACCGCCCAAAAGTCCAGTCGATACGGTCTTTGGTCTGCACAAAACCCGAAGTAAAATCCCTCGGCGAGCCAAAACAATCAAAACCCGGCTCATGCCGTGCCTCTATCAGCAGCGAGCCACCCGAAACAGAAGTATTGGCGGGGTCGTAACAATTTTGCACATTGGAACCATTCCAACCGCCATTTTGATAACGCCACTTGGTTTCATCCAATGCTGCGCCATCAAATTCATCTTGCCAGACCAATTCATAACATTGTGCATGTAGTTGGATATTGAGAAAAAAAAGTAAGGAGAGTGTAATGATATTTTTCATAATTTCAATTTAATTATTTGTAAATATATGAAAAAATATGTGTCGGTAGTGTATTTCGTCTGAATGTTTAATTCAAACAATCTGTTCTATTACTTATTCGGTAAGCCTGTCAATTAATTTTTGTGGGTCTTGTCGGCTATGCGAAACATCAACAATCATTACCTTTTTGTCATCTTCATCAATGTGAAAAACAATGATGTAAGACCATTTCAAAACACGCCGAAAGGTGATTTGAGGATTAGGCATTCCACGTAGCAGTCCGTACCTATGGGGCATTTCAATCAAGCCTTCAATAGCTTCAAAAATACCACGTTTTACCTTTTCGGCAGCAAGTTCAGACCGATTTTGTTCAAGATAAAATACGATGTCATCTATCTGTGACTCGGCAGCAGAGGTGAATTCAATCTCATAAAAGTCACTCATATTCCATATTTGGCTTTCATTTCATCGAGTGATTTTCCTTCGCCTCTTTTTATTTCTTCTATACCCTCCTCATATTTTTTTTGCATTTCGGAAGCATACTTAGGATTACCATTTACATCATACCCAATAATTGTATCCTGTTGTTTTGTTACATAAGTATCCAACATAGCATACACCGCTTGTATAAAATTGTCGTCTTGCAACTGCTCTACATACTCATGGATTTGTGTTTTTAATTCTACTGTACTCATAAAAAAATGTCTTTTGATTGTGATTAGAATGATTCAAAGATACAATATTTTCGACGAAAGTGCATCTCCATGAAATTGAACTCAGTTATAAACCTCACAATCCACAACTTGTAACCCGCCGCCCAATCTTGGAAAATTAAAAGAAAATGCTTATCTTTGCATCAACTTGTATAGGCAAGGGGACAGAAGTCCCCTTTTTTATTTGCAATTTTTAAAAATAAGTGGTGTCGATTGGAGAAGTTTTGACTTTTCTATTGATACTTGATATGTTTAATTTCTTTCAATTCTTTTAAATGTAACATGCAAAAACATTGACAGTGAGTAAATAAGGCATTTTGTTATTTTTATTTTGTTTAGATAAAAAACAAACAAAAACGTAAAATCTACTCGATAAGTATTGCGAAGAATAAAATCGACAACGCGTACACACACTCTTTCGAGAGTGAAAGACAAGCGCGGAAAAATGTTGGTTTTATTTTTTTTTGACCTATTGAATTTTAATTCTGAATTTTGAATAAGTGAATTTTGAATGTTATTTTTATTAATTATTAACATTTATTTTTGCTGCATAAAAAATCAGAATAACCTTTACAAAACCGCATATATACATTTACATTAAAAGATTTTGAGTGACAAAATGATTCATTCACTCATTCATCCCGATAATTATCGGGACAAAATTAATAATGAAGGAAATTATAGATAAAGTAACTGCGCTGCTCGAAGATAAATTTGAGGCAGAGGAAGTATACAAAGACTTCTTTATCGTAGACATCAAAATGGCGACCCCCAACAGAATGGAAGTGTTCATTGAAAGCGACTCTAATTTGTACATCGACCAACTCAAGCCACTCAATCGCTACCTTCAGGAACATATTGACGAAGCGGGTTGGATGGGCGAAAAATATACATTGGATGTATCGTCGCCGGGCGTAGGCACGCTCAAAGTCAAGCGACAATATTTCAAAAATATCGGCAGAAAGGTAGAAATCCGCCTCCATGAAGGCAAACCCGAATCCGGTAAACTCCTCGCCGTCGATGAACAAAACGTTACCATAGAGCAGGAAAAGACGACCAAAGAAGGCAAAAAGAAAATTAAACAAATAGTCGAAACTGTCATCCCATTTGACAACATCAAGCAGACTATCGTAAAAATAAGTTTCTAACGAGTTACGAGTTACGGGTTACGAGTTACGGGTTAAATCAGCCCTAACCCGCAACCCGCAACCCGCAACCCGCAACCAAAGTAAATATGAGCATCAATTTAGTCGATTCGTTTTCCGAATTTAAGGAAATGAAAAACATAGACCGCCCCACAATGGTGCGTGTCTTGGAAGATGTATTTCGTACATTGATTCGCAAAAAATACGGCTCTGATGATAATTTTCAGGTCATCGTCAATACCGACAAAGGTGACCTCGAACTCTGGCGTGTGCGCGACATTGTAGAAAACGGTGCCGAAATTGAAGACGATAATACCGAAGTACACCTCAAATATGCATTGACGATTGAAGAGGATTATGAAGTAGGTGAGGAATGTTATGAGCAGCTTTTTCTTAAAGATTTTGGACGCAGAGCGATCATGGCGGCGCGTCAGACGCTCATTTCGCGTATTTTGGAACTCGAGAAAGATGAGATTTATCGCCGTTACTCGCAGCGAGTGGGCGATGTGGTACTCGGTGAGGTACACCAAATCCTCAAACGCGATATCCTTGTTTTGGACGATACGACGGGCAATGAACTCGTATTGCCTCGAAATGAGACGATTAAAGGTGATTTTTTCCGAAAAGGTGAACTTGTTCGGGCGATTATACGTAAAGTAGAAATGAAGAATAACAACCCCGTTGTTATCCTCTCTCGTACCGACAACACCTTCCTCGAAAAACTCCTCGAACAAGAAGTTCCCGAAATCGAAGATGGTTTGATTACCATCAAGAAAATTGTCCGTATGCCGGGTGAACGCGCCAAAGTAGCCGTCGAATCTTACGATGACCGCATCGACCCTGTAGGGGCATGTGTAGGTATGAAAGGTTCGCGTATACACGGTATCGTCCGCGAGTTACGCAACGAAAATATTGACATTATCAACTATACCAACAACGAAAGCTTGTTGATTCAGCGTGCGCTTACACCCGCGAAGATTACTTCGTTGGAATTGGATGGAGAAGCACGTCGAGCTGCGGTGTATTTACGCCCCGACCAAGTATCGCTTGCTATCGGAAAAGGTGGTTTGAATATCAAACTCGCGAGCCGATTGACCGCATACGAAATCGACGTATATCGCGATACCGACGAGGTTATTGATGATGTAGAATTGAACGAATTTAATGACGAAATCGATCAGTGGATCATTGACGCATTCAAAGCTGTCGGATGCGATACGGCACGCAGCGTATTGGCACTGAGCAAAGAGGAAATCATTCGTCGTACCGATCTTGAAGAAGAAACTGTCGATGATGTGATAAGAATATTGTCATCTGAGTTTGAAGGTGACGGTAATTGATTGTTCACTGAGTCGCTTTAAAAGTATTTTACGAAAGAAAGCAAACAGTCACGTAATTATTCAATCAAGCAATTATTTATTTATAATTTTATTGTTGTAAATAATTATTTAAGAATTAATAAAAATAAAATAAAACATATATGACGGCTAAGCCGTCAATACATATTGAATTCCTCAAGAGAATAAGTCTGTTTAGAAAACAGGCAGTAGCCGTTTTTTAGTGAAGATTTTTTATGAAATAAAAAATCACCATAACAATTTGGCAATCAAACAATTTAACAATCCACAACACTCAAAAAACGGCACAATAACAAAACAATATGGCGAAACGTCTAGTCAAGGTTGCATCAGAACTTAACGTTGGTATCGGCACCATCGTAGAGCATCTCAATGCTAATGGGTTCTCTATTGAAAACAAGCCGACAGCGAAGGTCACGGACGATATGTATGCTAATTTACTGGAAGAATTTAGCAGTTCTGTGGCTATTAAGGAGCAAGCGGACCAACTTATCATAGGTACACGCAACAAAGCCAAAGAGAAAGAAAAAGAGGTAGAAGTAGAACCGGAAGTAGCTGTTGCAGAACCACCCGAACCAGAACCAGAGCCGGAACCGATGCCCGAACCGGAGCCGGAACCCGAACCTGTCAAAGAAGAAATAGTTGCACTCGAAGTTGTGGAAGAAATAGACGTACCGGAACTTTTGGAAGAAGTCGATGTACCCGTATTAGAGGAAACGCCGGAACCTACTCCTGAGCCTGAACCGGAGCCTGTATCTGCGGCACCTGCACCGAAGGAGGAAGAACCCGTTGTCAAAGAAAAGAAGAAGGCAGAACCGGAATTGATAGAAAAACCAAAACTGGACGGGCTCAAAGTCGTTGACAAAGTTGACTTGAAAGAACTCAAAAATAAGGGTAAGAAAAAGAAGAAAAAAGACAAACCTAAAAAGGAGGAGGTCAAGCCTGCACCTGTGGCAAAGAAGAAAAAAGAAGAAAAGCCTCCAAAGGTAGAAAAGGCACCTAAACCGACAGAAATTCCAAAAGAAAAGCCTGCCAAAAAGGCAGCACCCGAACATGTAGAACCCGAAATGTATCGCGCCGAAACACCTACACTCAAAGGTGTGAAGATACTGGGCAAAATTGACCCATCAAAACTCAAAAAAGAGCCTTCCAGAAAACGTAAAGACAAGAAAAAAGACAATAATAACAACAGAAACAACAATAAACAAAATCAACAACAGCAACAAAATAAAGACGGCGAAAGCAAATCACAAAAGCGCAGACGCAGACGCAAAAAAGTAGCCACCGGCAACACCCGTGACAATAATAACAATAATAACAGAGGCGGCGGAAATAACAGAGATAACAGAGGTGGTGGTAATAGAGGTGGAAACAACAGAGGTGGTAATAGAGGCGGAAATCGCAACAACAAAGAAATCTCTAAGAAGGAGGTAGATGAGAAACTCAAACAGACAATGATGCGCCTCCAGGGAGGAGGCAAAAACCGCCGACAAAAAATACGTCGTGAAGAACGCTCGCGCAGACGCGAGAAGCGCGAGATGATAGATCTCGAAACGCAAGAAGCAGCACAAGTAATTCAGGTAACGGAATTTATCTCCGTTTCCGAATTGGCGAGCCTCATGGATGTATCAGCCACAGACGTGATCATGGCTTGTATGAATATGGGCGAAATTGTGGCGATAAACCAACGTCTGGATGCTCAGGTTATTGAAATCATTGCCGAAGAATTTGGTAAGAAAATAGAATTCATCAGTGCAGAAGCACAGATGGAGATGGAGGAAGAAGAAATCGTAGATGCCCCCGAAGATCTTCAACCTCGTGCCCCGATTGTTACCGTCATGGGACATGTCGATCACGGTAAAACATCGCTGCTCGATTACATTCGAAGTGCCAAAGTTATCGAAGGCGAGGCGGGTGGTATCACTCAGCACATTGGTGCATACGAGGTCAAAGTTGGTGAAGACGACCGTAAGATTACCTTCCTTGATACACCGGGTCACGAAGCCTTTACCGCCATGCGTGCGCGTGGTGCAAAGGTCACAGACGTTGCCGTTATCATCGTGGCGGCAGATGATAATGTGATGCCACAAACGAAGGAAGCCATCAGTCACGCACAAGCGGCGGGCGTACCTATCATATTCGCCATCAACAAGATAGACAAAGACGGCTCAAATCCTGACCGTATCAAAACCGAACTTGCCCAACTTAATTTCCAAGTGGAAGAATGGGGCGGTAAATATCCTTCACAAGATATTTCAGCAAAATTCGGTCAAGGCGTAGACGACCTGCTCGAAAAAATCCTACTCGAATCTGACATCCTCGAACTCAAAGCCAATCCTGACCGTGAGGCACAAGGCGTTGTACTCGAGGCATCCTTAGATAAAGGACGTGGTTACGTCTCCAAATTCCTCATACAAGCGGGTACGCTCAAAATCGGTGACTCTATCGTAGCCGGTTCGCACTTTGGTAAAGTACGTGCCATGATAAATGAACGCGGTCAACGTATCGAAGTCGCAGGACCTTCCACACCGGTACTCGTACTTGGTATGAAAGGCGCACCACAGGCAGGTGAAAAATTCAAGGTGATGAAAGCTGAAAGTGATGCTCGTCAACTTGCTGCGAAACGTGCTCAAATCCAAAGCGAACAAGAGCGTCGTGCGACCAAGCGACTCAGTTTGGAAGAAATCGGACGTCGTCTTGCACTTGGTTCGTTTAAAGAACTCAATCTCATCGTCAAAGGTGATGTGGATGGTTCTATCGAAGCCCTTGCGGATTCTTTGCTCAAGCTTTCTACCGAAACCGTACAAGTCAATATCGTACACAAAGCCGTCGGTCAAATTATCGAATCAGATATTTTGTTAGCCTCTGCTTCTGATGCGATTATCGTTGGTTTCCAAGTACGTCCATCGTCGATGGCACGTAGATTAGCCGAGCAGGAAGGCGTACAAATCAAGACCTACTCCGTCATCTATAGTGCAATTGAGGAAATCAAATCCGCTATCGAAGGCATGTTGGAGCCGACCAAAGAAGAGCGTATTACGGCTACTGTCGAAGTTCGCGAAGTCTTCAAAATCAGCAAGGTCGGTACCATTGCAGGTTGCTTTGTACAAGAAGGAAAAATCTCGCGCAACGACCATATCCGAGTCGTCCGCGATGGTATCGTTATCTTCCCGATGAAAGAAGGCGTAGTCGGCGAACTCGCTTCGCTCAAACGCTTCAAGGATGATGTCAAGGAAGTCAAAAACAACTTTGAATGTGGTATGAATGTCAAAAACTTCAACGACATCAAAGTAGGTGACATCATCGAAGGGTACGAAATTGTAGAGATTAAGCAGAAATTGAAATAATGAATTTAATTGTTAATGATTAACGATTAATGCATAATCATTAATTCGATTTCACTTCGTGAAATGTTTTTTGTCTCACTACTTAGGGCGTTCCTGTAAATCCAAATTTAATTTCCGTACCAAATAAAATATT
>JAHDEO010000186.1:7123-12633 GCA_020628725.1 Saprospiraceae bacterium | reverse complement strand
AGGATAAGTCACTGATTATTAATATTTAAAAAACGGGGTAATCCGTTACAATCAGGAAATAAAATACAAAACGACCATCGCAGGCACAAGCCTTGCCGCCGTCTTACTGATACGTTTCAAACCGCCCAAAACGACAATTCCTGTTATCACAGATAAGACAATTCCAATGGTCAAATCTGATGCAAAACCGGTTTTTATTCCATTTGGAATCAATAAAATATCACGTATAGCTTGCGTCAATTGATTCACATTAAAAACAGGTAATGCCCCAATCAATCCCGCCAAACTAAAAAACACCGCCAAAGGACGCCACTGCTTACCCAAGCCTTCGGTGATGAAATACATCGGACCGCCCTGCACCTCACCTGCCGAATCTTTTCCCCGATACATAATCGCCAAAGTAGAAGTAAAAAACTTCGTACACATTCCAATCAAACCACTCATCCACAACCAAAAAATAGCCCCCGGACCTCCTATCGTAATCGCGACCGCTACGCCTGCAATATTGCCCATACCGATGGTAGCAGAAAGTGCCGTCGTGAGTGCTTGGAAATGCGTAATTTCTCCCGGCGCATCGGGGTCATCATACTTACCGCGTGTGACTTGTATCGCATGTCCGAGATACCGAAACGGTAAAAACCTTGACCGCATCAACAAGTACAATCCACCACCAACGAGCAAAAATAACAAGGGCAATCCCCACATAAAAGAAGCAAAAGCTCCCGTCCATTTATCTATGGTTTCTAACATGAATTGTTATTTGAGAGGTCAGACCATTTCATTGTCAGACCGTTGGCTCTGTCAGAAGTCAGAAAATGAAAAATCTGACATCTGACAGCAAAGCGTTCTGACTTCTGACCTCTGAATATTACTTTTCAAAAATATACCCACCTTTCGTTGCTCCCCAAACTTGTTTTCCATCCGAATCAAATCCTTGGTCCCAACTCATAATCACACCGTCTTTGACAGTTACGGTGGAGGTCGCGTAGGTTGCGCCGCGCAAGGTACTTTTGCAATTATCATCCAATGTCGAACCCGTATATTCTTCTTTGCCGACCTTCTTGAGGTAGACAGTACAGCCTTCGCGTTCCTCTAAAATGCTTTCATCGAATTGGTCAAAAAACTCCGGCGTTTTCCATTTTCCGATAAAATCATCTTGGTCTTTTACGCGATAAACAATGCTTTCAAATGTGCCGTCAGCCGCTTGTTTGAGTTGGTAAATACGTTGACGATAGGGCTTATCTTGATTCTGTGTGACCGCTTGTTCTACATACAACCAAGTTCCTTTTTGCTTCATCCAAATCGGATACATATGTAATGTAATGTCGTAAAATGTTGAATCGCTTTGAGCTTGTTTGCTACTACTGAAACTGCCTGTCATCAGTGCCGAAAGTGGACGTTCGGTGGGAGTGGGAGTTGCCGATTTGATGCCTGCACAACTGTACAAAGTCCAGATTAATGTAGAGGCAAGTAGTACGTGTGTAATTTTCATTATAGTGAATTTTACAACCGTAGCGTAATGCGTCTCGCTTGCGTCCGCATTAGTTTTGCAAGTAGTACGCAGCGCAAGCCGGAGGCGTTACGCTACGGTTATATTCGTATTTTTTTATTGGTTAAAAATAGGAAATTGTATGAGAAAAAAGTCGCTATTTGCAAATCAAGCTAAACTAACGTATTTTTACCGTATTATAAATCAAATTTTAATGCAGGAAAAACTTGATTATATCAGCAAAATCAGTCTTGAAAACATTCGATGTTTTGGAGAACTAGTGACACTTAATTTTCTTTTGGATGAAAAAAGTGATAGAGTGGCACAGTGGAATTTGATTTTGGGAAATAACGGGACAGGGAAGACGACGGTTTTGCAGATAATTTATTTGGGTTTTTTATTTGGACAGAAAAAAGAATTTGCGAACCCCTTGAAAGATGCAAAAACAATAAGAAAATATAAAGAATATGGCGGACGTGTCATTTATGAAAGGGGAAGTAATTGGAAATCACGAGTAGTTATTAATCCACAGAATCCCCATTGGCGTTGGGCGAATAGAGGTTTTTGGGGTATAGCTGTTCATAGTGAAAAATTCATTGATTCTGAAATTCCAATGATTGCCTATGGTGCATCCCGAAAAATAGATACAAAAGGACTTACAAAAGAAACAAGTGACATCTCCAAATTCGGCGAAACCCTCTTCAACGAAAACGCCACTCTCATCAACGCCGAAGAATGGCTCATCCAATCCGATTACGTAGATAAATTAAGAGAAAGCAACGGAAACGGCAAAGCCTCCAACAACAAAGAAAAAGTCATCCGCATCCTAAAAACCTTAATGCAAGACAGCATTTCCGATATTAAAATTGAATTGGTGGATAATGTTCCGAAGGTTTTATTTAAAAGTCATTACGGTTGGGTCGGCTTGCATCAATTGAGCTTGGGCTATAAAACTTTGATAGGATGGATGGTAGATTTTGCGAGTAAATTAATGGCATTTTACCCCGAAAGTGATAATCCGCTGGAAGAACGCGCTATTTTATTGATTGATGAAATTGACCTGCATTTACATGTTTCTTTTCAGCGAAAATTAGTGAAATTTCTCACCAATACATTTAAAAATACTCAATTCATCGTGACCGCGCATAGTCCCCTGGTGGTGCAAGCTGCTGAAGATGCTGATGCCAATATTATTTTATTGGAGAGAAAAGGCGATACGGTTATTGCTCGGCAAAATATCCGCGATGTTAAAAACTGGCGTATTGACCAGATTTATGCTTCTGAATTATTTGAAAACCAAAATGTACGCTCCGATGAAGTGACCAAATTAGTCGAAAAAAAGTCAGCGATTTTGGCGAAAGCTAATTTAACCGAAAAAGACAAAAAAGACTTAGAGAAACTTGACCGCAAAATTGGTGATTTGCCGACTGGAAAAGACGCCACGGAAATAGAAGCTATGGAACTCATTAAGAAAGCCGCCTCATATTTGGAAAAAAATGATAAAGATTAATAAAACCGGAAAACGTCCCGACATCCTCGTATCGCGTGGCGCAGATAAGGACAAAGACAAACTATTGCTTGAAACCGAAAAACTCAAAACAGAATATTTGAGTGATAGTTCCAATTACAATTCTGGTAAGAAAAAATTTGAATTTGATTCTGACCTTTATGCACATGATAAAATCAAAGCTGCACTCATCAAAATTCAACATGGAAAATGCTGTTTTTGCGAATCACGCATCACACACGTAGCGTATGGAGATGTAGAACATTTTCGCCCCAAAAAAGTGTGGACAACTTTATCGAATCGCAAATACAATTATCCCGGATATTATTGGTTGGCGTATGATTGGAACAATTTATTTTTGGCTTGTCAATTGTGCAATCAACGATTCAAACGAAATTTGTTTCCGCTTGTGGATGAATCGAAAAGAGCTTTGAATCCTACTTATGATATTAATGATGAAGAACCGCTTTTTATTCATCCTGAAAAAATAGACCCTGAATTGCATATTACCTTTGATGGTGCATTTATTACGCCTAAAAATGGTTCACTCAAAGGAGAGGTAACAATCAAATCATTGGATTTAGAGCGTATTGAATTGTATGAAAACAGAAATGAAATCTACGCGTTAATTGATAGCTTGATAAAATTGTATCGATTAGTGCCTGACACCGTTCCCGAAAACGTCATCAAAAAATCAGAAGTCAGAGAGAAGCTGAAAAGAATGATTGCCCCACAGTACCAATACCTCAACATGATAAAATCCAATTTTGGCGACGACATCCAAAAAATCATCAATGAATCGGTATAATTTCAATTAAAACTAAGACCTTTGTATGAGTTGTAGAACGGAAGCAAAGTTTGAGCTTGAGCTTGAGCTTGCACTTTAACTTGCTCATGGACTTAATTCTCAAACATTTCCCAAACCTCACCACACAGCAAATCGAACAATTTGCTCAGTTGGAAGAATTGTATAAAACGTGGAATGCACAAATCAATGTCATTTCCCGTAAAGACATTGACAATCTATATGAACGTCATGTTTTGCATTCATTGGCGATTGCGAAGATGGTGACATTTCGACAAGACTCGCATGTGATTGACTTGGGAACGGGCGGCGGCTTTCCCGGAATTCCTTTGGCGATATTGTTTCCGAAAGTCAGTTTTACGCTCATAGATGGCACACGAAAAAAAATACGCGTGGTGGAAGCTGTTGCAGAAGCCATTGACCTGAAAAATGTGAAGGCGAAACATGTGCGTGCCGAAGAGTGCAAAGACAGAGCAGATTTTGTAGTCACCCGTGCAGTGGCTTCGCTCGATAAGTTGTTGATGTGGTCGCGGCGATTGTTGAAAGCAAAACAAATGAATGCTTTACCCAATGGCTTGATAGCACTCAAAGGCGGCGACATCGAACGCGAGATAGATTTGATTCATCGAGATGAATATAAAGAAGTATATGATATTCAAGAATATTTTGACCGTCCTGCCTTCGATGAGAAATATGTGGTATACGTACAAGGATGAGCAAAATCACTTTGTTACCATCGACCGTATTTTGATGGTCAAGATGACAGCAGTGAGGGCAGCGGTAATTCCATTTGCAACTACCAAAGGCATATCTCCGATAGAGTAACCATAAACGAACCACAAGATTGTGCCGAATTGTATCATCAGGAAAGTAACCAAACTAAGGTCTTCTGTCTTTCGGGTTTTGACGGTCTTGACGACTTGCGGTACAAATGCACTTGTAGTGAGTATCGCGGCGATAATTCCAATAACTGTCATGGGCAAAATTGATTAGTGAAAAATACATAACAATATTTTCTTACATATCGTTCTTCACTTGTTTTATCATTTTCTTCACTTGCCAATCTCCTAATCCATAAATGAACTCCTGCTCACTAAACGCATTAAAAATAAAACTAAAGTTATCGGAAGATGATATTTGCATAATTTTTTTGAGTGTAGAAATTGGTTGATGCGGATAATTAATTCGAGCATCAACTGCCGCAGTGATGAAAGGAAATGTTGCTTGAAGTTGTTCGGCTGTTTTTTGGAGCTGCTCTTTTTCGTCGGATGCGTAGTGTTGCCATAAATCTGCAAACAACTCGGTTTTTGTAATGTGTGTTTTTTGTTGGTAAATGTTTGACAAGTCCGTTTCATTCAAATTGCCAAATCCATATCGTAGATTATTTTTCGGACGAATGAGAAATAATGGATTGTCCTTTTTTGCTTTCAACAAAAAATAAATTACATACCATAAATTCGCCTGACAAAACAAATCATCCTCAAACCACAAATTCACCGGAACGTCAGCGGGGATATTTTTCATCTTTTCAAATTCAGGAATAGATTTCTCTTCATAATCACGAATAGAAATTTCTTCATATGTCTCACTCAAGTATTGGGCGCGTTGTTCAAAGAAATTTTCATCATCCCATTTTCCAAAAGGAAAATCAATCAAGCATTCACGCATAATAATCAACTCGCCGTCGAGTTCGGATGGAAAGCGTTCGG
>JAHDEO010000186.1:0-7023 GCA_020628725.1 Saprospiraceae bacterium | reverse complement strand
GTCTGACTTCTGAATTATTACAAATAAAAAACCTTCACGATTTTGGAACGGACCTTTTCATTATTCTTGATGGCGGGTTGCCAAGTCGTTTCCCAGAGCCAGAGTAAAATTATGTCATTCCTATCTCGTCGCTCTAATTCTAAATGACTCACCTTGCCATTTGGTTCAATGGTCAATTCGACGACGACAGGATTTTTAGTTGTATGCGGATATACGTATGGCTTGTTTCGATTTTTAGAATTGAGGAAGTCGATGAGCTTGGCGTATTCGTCAGAAGAAAATTGTGGGGGCTGGTCTACTTCATTTTCGAGGAAGATGGTTGGAGTGGTATCGACCTCCATAATTAGCTTTTTGCTGTATGCGAGAATATCGCCATATGATTCTGTGGCATCAATTCCTTTTTCCTTGAATAGCAAACGCGAGACATTGAGCGAGATGCCGGGGAAATTTGTTTTTGGGAAATATTCAATCGTATTACACGTATAACAAATATTTATATAGGCTTGCGGACAACCGCATTTATCCCAAAACACGATTCCATGATGTGGGTCATGGCAAAACATGGGAGAGTAGTCTTTCAGTAGTTCGGGGATTTTCGTATTGTTTAAATCATAATATTTTTTCGGGTTAAATAGTTTATCTATATCCGTCTCTGAAAAGTCAACACCTTCATGATTCCAAACAGCGCGATTGAGTCTGCCTTTTTCGTCGATGATGGAATTTGGTTTTTTGCTGACGTATTCACCGGTGATGTTTGATTGGTATCCTGCAAAAAAATATCCCTTTACATAATCGTATTCCATATGTTTCCAAGAGAGGATTCTTTTGCAAACTTTCTTCTTCGGAAAAAATATAGGACGAAAAACAATCCATCCCAGCAGCACTCCTAAAGTTGCTCCCAAGACGAACATGAAAATAGCTTTTACGATAGCTTTATTTTTCATTATTTTAAATTAAAAATTATTCTAATTTGAATTTCGCGCTCATCGTGTAGCGAATTTTTATTTTTTCAAACTCTACTTGCATATCGTTTTCTGATTCTTGTCGAACAACAATATTTGAAACAACACTCTGATTTATGAACTCATGATTGTTTTTCTGAACTTCTCTAATGTGAATGGCTTTACCAATTTTCTGTCCGATGGCTTCGGCAAAGTCGGAGGCTTTTTCTTTGGCTACTTTGAGGGCATCGACTTTTACCGTTCTGCGAAATTCCTCTATTTTAGAATGATTCATACTAACGATAGCTATACTGGAAATTTCTATCTCATTCAAAAGTTCATAAATCTTTTCGACAGTAGCAGCATCATGTACTAATATCCGATAACTTTTTTTTGCGCCAATATTATCTTTCCTCAACCAACGATATTGAAGATAACTCATCATATTTGAAATGGACACATCTTTCTCTACATCGACTCCGGCTTTTGTGAGTTGAGCAAACATTTTCTTTTCTTGCTCTTCAATTGTTTCTTTTTCTTTACCATCCTTTTCATGAATAGTTACTTCAAGATAAATCTCATCCGGCACAACTTCCATTTCTGCCGAACCTGTTACTTCAATATAATTTTCATCAATGAAGTTTTTTTGCTGACTAAATCCAATGGTGGTTCCTAATAGGAATCCTGAAATTAAAATCATTTTATTCATATAAATATTATTTTAAATAACTAATAAAGTACCACATGATAATGATACACTTGAATTTGAGTTTGGTGTGTATTTTGAAATAATTATCGAATTTAATATTTAAAAATAATATGTCACCAAGTCATAAATTTAAGTCTAAAGAAACGAGTAATTATGTATGGCTTTGAATTAAGAAAATTCAAAGCTCCCACCAAGATAATATTTTCCATCAACACCTAGGTAATCACATCTATCGGTACACCACATTTCGTAGTACAAAAAATGTAGCTGCCTGAATTTCTTTTTGTTGTATGTAAAAAAAAGGAAATCAGGGCAAAACTAATTTTAGGAAGTTGCGTACAATATGAAGGTAATGATAAAATTAATCATTGCTTGATTGAGGCTCATTTTTGGAAACATATTTTTAGAACAAAAAATAAGAAATGAATCGGAGACATTTACTTTCTATGTTGATGTTTGTTGCAGTTCTTTTTTCTGCAATGAACCTAAAGGCTCAACATGATTGCAATCTTTCTATCCTTTCGGTAGAGTATGGTCAAGCGATATTACCCAATACGCTTGCCGGAGAATGCAAACCTGAAAATACCCTAAACGTCGAATTGCTCTATTCGGAAGAAGTGAGTGATACACTCAGAGTCAATGGCAAAAATATTGCTATTACAGGCAGTCCCCAAACCATAGAGATTATGGGCATTCCTCAAGTGCTTTTTATCGAATTGGTCGGAACAGAATGTTATCGTTTTGAAGATGTTAATCTGAACGGTCTTCCGCCTGCGCCCATGATGATGGAAGGCGATACGATTTTCTGTGCAGGCGAGTCGATACCGCCAATTACCTTGTCGGGTCATGCCAACAGTACTTTCCATTGGACGAACAAAGATGGTTCTTGCGTGCAGAGTCTTTTCTTTTCCGGAGCGTATAATGAAGAATGGACCTATCCGCATCCCGGAGAATTTGCCGTTTATCAATACATTGATGGGATGGTGACGGCACCGCTTTTTATCAATATTCGCGAAGGGCTTACTGTAGAAGTTATAGGTGAACCATACTTTTGCGAAGGTGATTATTCAACACTCAATGTATTGGTGAATGGAGAAAATATCACCCCGGACTACGACATCATGTGGTATACACCAATAGGTGTCGAATCCGATGCGGTGAGTATCAATGCTGAATACAATTATCTATATGCGGTCGAAGTTACCGATGTGAGTGGTTGTGCAGGTACAGCCTCTTTATGGATAAATGAAATTTCTGCGCCTGATGTGATGATTCTTGACCCCGACCCTTTTTGCGCGGGTTATCCGATTGACCTGAAAGCTGCGGCTTATGGTTCAGGTTGTTCGGAGGGGTGTGATTATGTATGGCAAAACCCGGATGGAAATATCGTGAATGCTCAAATTATTGAAGCAACGATAGAAGGGACATATACCGTTACAGTTACAGGAGCAGAGGGTTGTGTGACTACAGAAAGCATTCTCATAGAACAGGAATGTAACGAAGTCGTCAGCGTGGAGCAACCCGAAGATGTGTATAATTTTGCACTATATCCCAATCCCAATCATGGAGCTTTTAATATAGAATTTCCAAATAATCATGAACGTCAGTTGACCTTATACAATTTGCAAGGGCAGGCTATACACCAAATCAAACACACAGGACAATTGGCGGGAATAAACGTTCAACATCTATCATTACCTCCGGGCATGTACATCATGCAAGTATATGAGGAAGGAGTAACAAAAACCGAAAGGGTAGTGATTATGTAGCAAATAGCGTAATGATATTCTATTTGTAGAAAAACAAAAAAGGCGAATGTTCCACGTGAAACATTCGCCTTTTTTAGTCAATAGTCCATAGTTTATTTCTTAATTCACGTTCACCTACGGACCATCGACTATGGACTAAAAATCCATCAACCATTCCTTGAATTCTGCGAAGCCTGTTCCCATCTGTATTGCCTCTTTTTTCTTATCAGCAAGAATAGCCAGTCTTTCAGGAATATCCACTTTCTGCCCTATTGTCTCTTCTACGGTATCAATGAATTTAGCCGGATGCGCTGTCTCCAAGATAATGCCTTGCGTATTCGGGTTTTCTTTTTGATAATCTTTAAATGCCAAATAGCCCACAGAACCATGCGGGTCTATGACGTATTGGTGCTTATCAAAAACCTCCTTTACACCCACACGAGTCTCCGCGTCTGTATATGCATAGCCTGTGATGTCTTCCTTCATAATGTTCCACGTGGAACTATAGAGGTCAAGCATACGTGCGAAATTGGAGGGATTGCCCACATCCATTGCATTAGAAAGTGTACGTGTAGAGGGGCGTGGTTTATATTCGCCTGTGGCAAGGTATTCCGGTACGACATCATTTACATTCGTAGCAGCAATAAAACGGTGTACAGGCAAGCCCATCTTCCAAGCTAAAAGCCCTGCAGTGAGATTACCGAAATTGCCACTTGGTACAGAGAATACCACAGGCGTTTGCTTATCCTTTAATTGCTTGTAGGCTTCTATGTAATAAAATGATTGAGGAATAAGGCGTGCAATATTAATTGAATTGGCAGAACTCAAACGCTGTCGTGTGGTCAAATCCTTATCTAAGAAGGCTTGTTTCACCAATGCCTGACAATCATCGAATGTACCATCCACCTCCAATGCGGTGATATTATGTCCCAATGCTGTTAATTGCTTTTCCTGCAAATGACTCACCTTACCACTCGGATACAGTATGACCACACGAATCCCGCGTGTCTTATAAAAACCTGCAGCCACCGCACCACCTGTATCACCAGAGGTGGCTACGAGTATAGTTAGTTCTTTGTCTTCTCCTTCGTTGAAATGCCCCATTAATTGCGCCATAAAACGCGCTCCGAAATCCTTAAACGCTAATGAAGGTCCGTGAAATAATTCCAGTATGTGCGTTTGCTCATCCAATGTGACCACAGGTGCAGGGAAGTTTACGGCGTGTTCTGCTATTTGTTTTAGCTTACTGTCAGAGATTACTTCACCTATCAATGCCTTACACACTTCATACGCGATAGCTGAGAAGCTGTATTGTTCTATATTCTGAAAGAATGCCTGCGGTAGTGCAGGTATCTTAGCAGGCATAAATAAACCGTTATCATCAGGTAAGCCTTTCATAACGGCGGTTTTTAAAGAGAATAAAGTGCTTTTATCCTTTGTACTGTATAACTGCATTTCAATGATTAATAGTTAACGATTAATTTTTTGGATGTTCCACGTGGAACGTTTGGTTTATTCTATATTCAGTGCTTCTTTTAATTCAATCGAATCAACAACTTCATCCCAGAAGTAGTAATTGTTTTTATCTTTTGCATAAACACTTACTCCTGTTTCTTTGTGGATGGCTATAGGTTGGAATGTTTCTATATCTGCTTCCTCAATGATACCATGTCTTGAATCGTAAATATAATCTTTATCCCTGGCGTAAACGGTTTTTCCATATGTTCTAAACGTAGCTCTATCCGCAGTGTCTAAACGGAATAGACGGACACCATCAGACATTAAATACTTGTAGTAGACTGCATTTTTATCCACCCAAAATTCGCCAAAGTCTTGCAAGGTTGCTATATCCATTGAACTATCTAATTGGAATAGATACGGCACTCCGTCATAATCACAAGTCAAAAAATGAAACGTATTATCAGCTATATGCTTGTAAATATTGAGCTTGACCCATTTATAACCCGATTGAGCTTGATATTCGTCTAAATGCTCAAAACATTCCCATTGATTCCCCCATGTTTTCTTGTTATTAGATGTGGTAGAATGATTTCTTTCTAATCCACAGGCAACAGTGAATATTGCCATTATAGTGTACATCCAAAGGTTTCTCATAAAGTCGTTTTCTGAACTTAACAAACCACAGCCCCATCCCGATTAATGAGTGAGACATACACATTACTCTCAATCCCTTGTTTGGTAAAAACAGCCCGCATCGCTTCCCCTGCTTGTTCTGCGATAAGGCTATTATTACTCAAAGCAAATATCGACGGACCCGAACCCGAAATACTACAGCCTAATACACCACATTCCATTGCCGCCTTTTGCACATCATAGAAGCCCGGAATCAATCCTGCACGTTGTGGCTCTATAATCACATCTTTGAGCGAACGACGGATCAAGTCCAAGTTGCCTTTGCTCAAACCAATAATCAACCCCCCAAGATTGGCAGCTTGTGCGGTCATTTGCTTGAGTGTAGTCTGCGTACTGAGCATGTTGCGGGCATCAGCCGTCAAGACCTCTACGTGGGGATATACGAGCGTCGTATAAAGCCCATCCATCAGATAAACACGATGTACGTCGAAGGTATCATTATCCCGATTGAGCGTCATGCCACCAAGCAAAGAAGGCGCAACATTATCCAAATGAATTGACCCGCCACTTGCCAATTGCTCACCCGCAGACGCGAAGGGTAGAAGCTCCCATTTCGTGAGCGGATTGCCAAGCAAATGATTGACGGCGACCACACCCGCCACTGCACTCGCCGCACTCGACCCCATACCGCTACCAAATGGCATCTTCTTGCGGATTTCCATATTGATACCTACGTCGGTTTTGCCTAAATGTTCCAATAATCTTGTACCGGCTAAGCCTGCGGTATTCTTCATCGTTTCACGGGGCAGTTTGCCTTTGTCGCCTGTGATTTTGGTGATGTGAATACCCGGTTCATCACTTGGTGTAACAATCACTTCGTCCCCCGGTCCGTGTATCGCATAACCGAGTATATCAAATCCGCAACATACATTCGATACCGTTGCGGGTGCAAATACTTTTACTCCTGACATAATTTAGTCGATAGTCGATAGTTGATAGTCCATAGTTAGACGCGAGGCGTATTTTTTATGAATTTAAAACAATCAACTTTTTTATATAAATTTAAATTTTATTTATTTATAAAAAATCAAATGCAAATGTAGTGTTTTTGATAAAATACAAGTCACAAATTCTAAATTCCAATAAAAACTAAGGCGTTTTTCCTTATCGCTCACGGCATACTTTTAAATATTTTTGATATGTTTGTGTAAATCTGTAATTAGGAAGCTCATAAAATATTAAACAAAAACATAATAAAACAAATGAACACAATACCAAAAAAAGGACGAATCGCCTGCTGACATTAAATCGTCCCGAAAGATTTAATGTTATTATACTTTGAACGGGGTAAATTTCGGAAAACTGTAATGACTGCTTTAGCTGTCAAGTGAAATGTAATTTGTTTTACGGAATTGACCATTAATTGGGCAGCACTGTTAAGTGCAAAATATCGGTAGCTTTTTTTATGGTAAAATCCGTTTTGAGTGCCTTTAGGTACTCAATATTACGAACCTAAAGGCTCGTTTGACAT
>JAHDEO010000185.1 GCA_020628725.1 Saprospiraceae bacterium | reverse complement strand
TGGCACAACTACTGTTTCAGGTGGCTTTATTATGGTAACCAACAATGAAAAACATCTTTCCAGAATAGAAGGCATTCAAATCGAAAATTGGCGAAAAATGGAATTCAATGAGTTTTTGAAAAGCTAACCATCTTAATATTTCCTCGATGTTGTTTCATTGTTTTTATTGTTGTATTGCTAAATTGTTATTATTTTGCTTCGCAAATTTTTTTATATCAATACAACAATGAAACAATATAGCAATATAACAATCGGATAAATGAGTCAAAACGTCTGTCAGGAAGAAGTTTATAAAAGCATATTTTACACCCATTCGGAGCATATTCGCAATTTCCTCTATTACAAATCGGGCAACATGGCACTTGCCGAAGACCCCGTACAAGATGCCTTTGGCAAATTGTGGGAAAACTGCGCCAAAGTAGAATTCCCCAAAGTCAGATCCTACCTCTTTACCATCGCCAATAATCTCTTTCTCAATCACGTTAATCATCAAAAAGTCGTACTCAAATTCGAGCAAATCGGGTATAGGAATGTATCGCTCATAGCATCGGGCAGATATTCTATTAGCAATATTTGGAATGCACCAGCCATTGATAATTATGCGGATAAGTTGTTTTTTTAAGGGTTTTGTGAAATTGTTTTTTGATAAAATGTGGAAAAATAAAGAAATTTGTGTCTATCCGTTCAATCCGCTAAATTCGTGTCCCATCACGCCAATATTGGTATTTCACAAAAGTTGTCAGAGAACCTAATAAAATCGTATCTTGCAATATCGAAAGATTATCAAACACAATAATTCATTCAAAATGAAACGATTAAACGCACTAATTCCTCTTGCACTGCTCTTGATGCTCCACTCCTGTGGAGGTTGTGGTGACGACTCCACACCTCCTCCGCCACCTCCACCTCCCGGTTCAAGCGATGTATTAAGCATTAGTAATGCACAATCCGGCGAAGAAATTGGTCTATTAGTAGACGGAAGTTTTGGCAGCACTACAGTCAATGACAGTACTTACGTGAGCTTAGATACGGATATAGAGTTGGGCGAAATCACGGGTTCGGGCGAAGCCATTATTTTCAATAATCGTCGTGCGCCCGTAATACGGCAAAATATCAATTGGAAAAGTGGAAGAGCTGTCATAGCTGAAACGATGGGGAATGAAATCCTGATTCCGGTGACGGTATGGATTCTACACGCACCCTACACCACCAATCGCGCCAATGCCATTGACTGGTCGCTGACGACTTCGATGATTTGGGAAAACGAACGAATGGGGGTTGCCTTCGAAGAATACGAAATCATTGATGCGACCAACAACCCTGCCGCTGCCAACTACCTCAATTTTACCTGCTCGATGCGTACCAATCTAAAAAACGACATCGGCAACAAACCCAATAGAATCAACATTTATGTAGTAGAAACCGTTGATGGCGGTGTATCGCGTGGGCAGGCGTGTGCCATAGGCAGTGATTTTGTGGCAATGGCTTCGCAAGCAGGTTCGGAATTATTGTCGCATGAAATCGGGCACAATTTTGGTCTACTACATACCGATACACGCTCTGATTTTAATCGTACCAATGTCATGCATAGCGCAAGCAATACGCGACAGTATTTTACTGAGGGGCAAGTGTTTAGGTCGCATTTTAATCCGAGTTCAGCATTGAATGACACCTATAATGCACGTTCAGGAAAACCCATACGGAATTGTGGACATGTTCAAAGCGACAGCCAATGTCCCGATATAGGAAAACGTATTTGGGAGGATGGTACTTTCAGACCAAATTAACGTAACTACATCCACGTAGCGGAAGCTTTAGCTGCCGCATAAATAGTGACGACTTATTGATTTTGAAAAAATATTCGTTCCATATCCGCAGGGTTGAAACCCTGCGCTTTTGTGATGTACATGTTAGTTTCGCAAAAGCGGTGGGTTTTAACCCGCCGTGAATCAATGAAATGATTTATTTATAAAAATCAATTAGTCGTCAAGAGATTTTTAATTATTTGATAAACAAATGATTATAGCTTTTTTGTAAATAGGTTTTCATCCATAAGCGGCAACTAAAGTTTCCGCTACGTTATCATAAATTATGAAAAATATATTTGTTCTCTCTATCATACTAATGTCGTCATTTACCCTCTCGGCACAACAGAATCTCAATCAATTAAGCGATGCAGAACTTGCTGAATATCTAATCAACCAAAGTTGCACCGCAGAGCCGGAAAATGCTTTGAAAACAAAAACGGTATTGAGGTCTGAAAAAGTCAGAAACGTAGAACCTTTGCTTATTCAAACCTACGAAAAAGGACCATCAAAAACAGAGATGGATGCTTTCGAAAAATCTTGCCGCCAGCGTTTCGATATGATTCAAAAAGCCCTTAAAACGGGTAGAAATTATGGCTTGTCAGATGAAGATTTAGCCCTTGTACGCGGACGTACATGGGAAGATTTTTATGAAAAAGAAAAGAAAAATTATGTGATGAGTCGTCGCTCTCAAGCTCTACTTGCGCTTGGGCGTACAGGCGGCACAGAAGCCAAGAAATTCCTCCAAAAAGAAGCGAAAAATACGAAGTCGCCTTTACAGAAATCAGCGAAAGCGGCACTGGAATTAGTAAACTAATAGCGAATTTATCACAAAAGCGGCGGGTTTAAACCCGCCGCTTTTGTGATGAACTACGTTCTAAAAATTCATTTTTAATCTCAAATTAATCCTTCGTGAAGTCAGGTAATTAGGCACTGCAAAATATTGATTCTGAGTCGTTTTGACCCAAGTATTAGAGGCGGCATTCGCTACCTGTAAGAGGTTAAAGACCTCAAAACTCATCCATGCTTTTCGCGAGAATTTGAAGGGGCTGCGACCGCGTCCTGCGCGTCTCTGTTCATCCCACAGCAAATACGAAAATCCAATATCAATACGATGGTAAGGCGAGTAACGATAGGTGTTACGTGCCACTACGTTATTTTGCAAAATCCCGAAGGGTAGCCCTGTACCAACCGTAAAATTCATATTCATTTTAAAGTTGGGGTTTTTCGGTAGATAATCTTGGAAAAACATCGAAAAACTCATCAACTGGTCAGTAGGGCGGGGGACATCCGATACATCAGTAGAGGTCGTATCTCCTACCTCGCGGATAGTGTGCTGCACACCGATGATTTGCTCACGAGTCCTTAGTAATGAGAGGTTTATCCATGATTCTGCACCCGGCACAAACTCACCGTTGAGACGAAGGTCAAGCCCGGTCGCGTATCCTTTCACATTATTATCGCCGTAATATCGAATACGAACATTATCGACATCAAATGCTACGATGTCCCACAAGCTTTTGTAATACGCCTCCGAAATCAGACGAAACGGACGTTCATATATTTTGAAATCATAAACCAAACCAAACACACCGTGTATAGATTTTTGCGCCATCAATGCGCGATTGACCTCACCTTCCAGATTACGCATTTCACGATAAAATGGCGGTTGGTAATAGGCACCAACGGAGGCTTTTACCATGAGGTTGTTTTTCCCGGTGAGGGGTTTGTAGTAAAATTGAGCGCGAGGCGTAATGATGGTTTCGCCATTCAAATCCCAATATGAGGCGCGCACACCGAGCGTGACGCCTATTTCGCGGGTGGTATCTTGAGTAAATTTGAAAGTATTTTGTAAATAGCCGCTTACGCGATTGGATTCGAGGTCAATATCGGATTTGACGACATTGAAAAGGCGCAATTCGTCATCGTCGTAGGGTAGCGTGTAGAGGGCGGAGTCGAGGCGTTCCCATTCGTTTATTTCATCAAGGATTTGCTCGCGTTGGTACTTTGCGCCCCAACGTAAATGGCTGTCCATTTTGCGTTTTTCATTCTCTACAAGCGTCGTTTCCCAGCCGCCTCTGTGGGCGATGTTGCTGACATTAGCGGTGAGATAATTTCGGACAAATTGCTGTTGTTCACCTGCTCCGATAACGGCGATAATATCTTCGCCTGCGCCTTCTTCGCCAAGATTCGTTTCCAAAATTCCGAGTGAATATCTGCCCGTGATGTCAATGCGTTCATTTTCGTTGCTTTGGTAGGTAGAAGCGAGAAATTTCAGATAATAATCCCCATTTTTTGGCAAATGGCTCAACGAAATACCATTCATGTAGGTATTAAAATTATCGCGTTCCTGTCCGTCAAATAATACGCGAAATTGCAACGCGAGATTAATCAAACCAAGCGTGGTATTTCGTTGTTGAGGAACATAATTATAAGAACTTGTATTGATATTGCCAATGTAGCCCAATTGCCAACTCGGACTTAAATCGTAAGTGAAATAGCCCTGTAAATCAAAGAAATTTGGGATATACTCACCTTGAGTTTGGAGGCTGCCGAGCAGGTAGCGGGTCGTTTTATATCTCGCTCCAATTAAATATCTGAATGCTTGTTTGTCGTCTTTTTTCTTCTTGACACTTCCCTCTACATGCGCCGAACCGCCCAAAAAACTCATTCCCACCGAAGCGCGTACCGAATCAGGGCGTTTGTATTTGACATCCAAGACAGACGACAATTTATCTCCAAATCGCGCCTGAAAACCACCCGACGAAAAAGCAATGGAGCGTATCAAATCAATATTGGGAAAAGTCAGACCTTCCTGCTGCCCGGAGCGTATCAAAAACGGACGGTAAATCTCAAAGTCATTGACATATACTAAGTTTTCATCATAACTACCACCGCGCACCGAGTACTGTGAACTCAACTCATCGGCACTACCCGTTACGCCTGTTGCAAATGTAGATATGTCTAAATTTCCGCTTGTAGTAGGCAGGTATTCAAAGGGTTTGGTGGAAATGCGTTGCAGTGTGCCGACTTCTTCTCGTTCAATATCGCCTATTACGGTAGCGGTTCCGGTTTCTACAGCTTCGGATTTTAGCTTTATATCGATTGTTTGTTTTTGTCCTTGCTTGAGATTTACAGTGTAAGGCACTTTCTCGTAACCTACATAGCTAAATTCAATGGTGAAGTTGCGATTTGGTGGCAATTCGAGATTGAATTTTCCTTTGTCATCTGTAAATGTTCCTATGTTTGTTTTTGGTACGCTTACCGTTGCTCCCACAAGTGGTTCGCCGTTATTGGCATCGGTAACTTTACCGCTCAAGGTTGCTTTGTTTTGCGCGAAGCAAAACATAGATAGTGAGGTTAGTAGAATTATTGAAAGTATTTTCTTCATATGTCTATACAGGCGACTTTAGCCGCCATTTGATAAATTTGAAATGTAACACATGGCGATTGAAATCGCCTGTACGAAGGCTACGGGTGTTTTAACGTTTTTATAACATCAATATTGTAAAGAGGGGTAAACAAAAGAGCGTAAGTTATTCAGAATTTGATAAAAGAAATGGCAAGCATTTTTTATGCTTGCCATCATGTATTTTATTTTTGTTGTTGGTGGGGGAATAGAGATAAAAAAAGAATTATCACAAATTCTGTTTAAACTTAAATGTCCTTTTCATCTTCTCAAAAAGCGCGTCTGCCTCATCGAAATTAAGCGTTTGCTGCCCGTCCGAAAAGGCTTTTTCCGGGCATTGATGTGCTTCGAAGATTACGCCATCTGCGCCTGCCATGATACTTGCCAAAGCAATTGATTCCACAAATCGACGTACCCCGATTCCGTGCGAAGGATCAGCGATGACGGGTAAGTGTGTTTTCTCTTTTAATATCGCTATTGCGTTGATGTCCATGCAGTTGCGATAGGCTTTTTCGTAGGTGCGAATACCACGTTCGCAGAGGAGGATGCGTTCGTTACCATTAGAAAAAATATACTCGGCAGATTGTAGCAATTCATCAATTGTACCTGAAATACCGCGTTTGAGCATCACGGGCTTGTCGATTTTTCCGAGTGCATCTAAGAGGTTGAAATTCTGTGAATTACGCGCCCCAACTTGGAATATATCCACATATTCAAGCATGTCATCTATCTGTTCGCTCATCATTACTTCGGTGATGATTTTGATACCTGCGGCGCGAGCTTTTTTGTACCACAATTTCAAACCATCAATCCCCAATCCACGAAACGAATACGGCGAGCTACGCGGCTTATACACGCCTCCGCGCATGATACGAATACCATTTTTAACTAAGTGATTTATCGTATTTTCAATCTGTTCTTCCGACTCTATCGAACACGGTCCAGCCATGATTTCAAAATTGCCACCACCGATTTTCAACCCGTCACCCAAGTCGATAATCGTATCATCGACTTTCCATTTTTTTGATACCAATTTATAGGCATCACTCACACGGTGAATGTCGCGTATGCCCGCCATCGTACCAATAGTACGGATGTCAAATTCTTTTTTTCCGACACCAACAATATATTCGCCAAATTGAGTGGAAACCTCCATTGTTTTGTATTGAATGGTATCGAGTTTGGCGGCGAGCGTGGCGCGTTGTACGTCGCTGATGTTGTGTTCTAATTGTATAATCATGATTTCGTTGACTTGTGATTCGTTTATTCATTATAATCGAAAGTACCATATGGGGATTTGATAGTCAAATGTTTGGAGTTGGAGGCGGTGACATATCCAATCACTTGCGCATCAATATTAAAACTTTTTGCAGTATCAATTATTGTTTGTGCATATTGTTCAGGTAAATAAAATTCGAGGCGATTGCCCATGTTAAATACCTGATACATTTCTTTCCAATCGGTGCCGGATTCTTTTTGTATCAATTCAAATAAAGGTGGTGTAGCAAATAAATTATCTTTGATAATATGCACATTATCAACAAATTTTAAAACCTTCGTCTGTGCGCCACCCGTGCAATGAATGATACCGTGAATTTCTCTTTTCAGGGTTTTAAATACTTCATTCAAAAGGGGCATAAAGGTACGAGTAGGAGAGAGGACGAGTTTTCCGATAGGAATTTGTTGCCCGCCAATATCAATCGTATCCGTTAGTTTTTTATTCCCAACAAAAATGACTTCATCAGGCGTATTATGGTCGTAACTGTCGGGATATTTTTCAGAGTACATTTTATGAAAAACATCGTGACGAGCGGAAGTGAGTCCGTTGCTGCCCATACCACCGTTATACTCGGTTTCGTAGCTTGCTTGTCCGTAGGATGCAATACCGACAACGACATCTCCGGGTTGTATTTGATTGATGATAAGGTCATCACGTTTCATTCGTGCGAATGCCGTGTAACCCACATCAATGGTACGCACGATGTCACCCACATCCGCAGTTTCGCCACCTGCGAGGTGAATATCAATCCCGAATTCGCGTAGCGAATCCACAAATTCTACCGTACCATTGATAATTTCACTAATAACTTCGCCGGGAATGAGATTCTTATTTCGACCAATCGTGGAAGACAGCAAAATACCTTCTGTACAACCGACACAAGCCATATCGTCAAGATTCATGACGATAGCATCTTGTGCAATACCGCGCCATACGCTCAAGTCACCCGTCTCGCGCCAGTACATGTATGCGAGGGAAGTTTTGGTGCCGGCAGTATCTGCGTGCATCAAGTTGCAGTAGTCGGGGTCGTTGGCAGCAATATCAGGGAGGATTTTGCAAAAAGCTTTAGGATATAAGCCTTTATCGAGGTTTTTGATAGCGGCGTGTACTTCGCTTTTGGAAGCGGAAACGCCACGTAAGTCATACTTGAGTTGGTCTTTTTTCACAAATAAAATTTCGGTGAAGAAAGCCCAAAATTAAGACTTTTATTCTTCTTCATTGCCGTCTAAATCGAAAACCTGTTGAGCAATTTCGAATGAAAAGGGTTTTTCGTAATATCCGTGCACAGATTTGAGTCCTTCAATTTTCTTTGATACATCATCAGATAAAGCAGCACTCAAAAAATAAATACGTGTATCTTTTTCAGGAAATGATTCCTCAAACTTTTTAACAAATGCGACACCATCCAACTCAGGCATGTTCACATCGACAAAGATATGTGTTGGGAAATCAGAAATACTGCTCAACTCTTCGAGTGCTTCCAAAGGACTTGTATGTATGATAGGCTGAATTGGAAGCTCTTCTATGTCGATTACAGCTTTTGTGAGATGATTGTTAATATCTTTATCATCAACAAATAAAACAGGATAATTTTTTTTCATTTGGATGGGTGCATTATAAATGGTTTGGTGATACCTACAAAGGTAAGAAGAATATTTTGCTTTTGCTCGCAAAAAAAAGTTTTTGTGACAGTCTTATTACTGAATGAATTTTAGGGTTTGAATGTTTTATAAACTATCGAATTCTTCTTGTGTAGTTTCCCAGTGTTCCATCGCTGTTTCGAGGTCATCCTGTGTTTTTTGGTAGGCTTGCAGTATCTCCTGCGATTTATCGCTCTCGTAGAAACCGGGCTCAGCCATTTTTGCTTCATATTCTGCGATTTGCTTTTCAAGTTTTTCTACTTTTCGTTCAGCATTGTGGAGGTCACGTTGGAGTTGTTTTTTGCGATTGTGTTGTTCTTTTTTTTGCTCAGGGGTCAATTCTGTGACATTATTTTTAGAACTATCTGTTTGAGATTTAGTCGTGCCATTAGCATTTTTTCCTAATGATACATCACGAAAGTTGTCCACTTGCCTTTTTTCAAGAAAATATTGCACATCTCCCAGATATTCATGAAGTTTTCTATCTCTAAATTCGATAGTGCGTTCTGTCAATCCCTGTAAAAAATCTCTATCGTGTGATACCACAATCAAGGAGCCATCATATGCAATCAAGGCTTTTTTCAAGATGTCTTTTGAAACAATATCTAAGTGATTTGTAGGCTCATCGAGAATAAGTAAGTTGGCTGGTCGCAAAAGCATTTTTGCTAATGCGAGTCGCGCACGTTCTCCTCCTGATAATACAGATACTTTTTTATCGACATCTTCTCCGCTAAATAAAAAAGAACCGAGAATCGTCCTCAATTTCGTGCGTAATTCTTCGGGGCAGCCGTCTTCCATAGATTCAAGCAAAGTCATCTTAGGGTCGAGGGTATCTGCTTGATTTTGAGCATAATAGGCGATATCTACATTATGTCCAAGCTTGACATCTCCGGCAGTGCTACCGAGTACACCCGCGATGATTTTGGAGAGTGTAGATTTGCCTTCGCCATTGCGTCCGACAAAGGCAACACGCTGATTTCTATCTAATTGAAAACCAATTTTATCCAAAACCATCAACTCGCCGTATTGCTTGATGACGTTTTGGGCATCGACTACAATTTCACCTGAACGCGGCGCGGGCAAAAAGCGTAATTTCATCGCCGAATTGTCCTCTACATCAATCGTAATCTTATCCATTCGGTCCAATTCCTTGATGAGTGATTGAGCAAATTTGGCTTTGTTTGCTTTAGCACGATACTTGTCAATGAGGCGTTCTTTACGGGCAATTTCGCGTTGTTGGTTGGCGTATTCTTTGCTTTGTTGGGCGCGTCTTTCTACGCGAAGTGCTAAGTATTTACTGTAAGGTGCTTTGTAGTCATAGATGTTGCCAAGTTCGATTTCGATGGTGCGGTTTGTGACGTTATTTAGGAAAGTTTTGTCGTGAGAAATGACAACTACTGTGCCTTCGTAATTACGCAGCATACTTTCCAGCCAAATAATCGACTCAATATCAAGGTGGTTCGTAGGCTCATCAAGTAGAAGATAGTCAGGGCGTTGGAGAATAATTTTGGCGAGTTCGATACGCATCTGCCAGCCACCGCTAAATTCACTGGTCTGCCTATCCATATCGGTTGGCTTGAAACCCAATCCACGCAAGACACGCTCGGCTTCCGCCTCCATATTATACCCGCCAAATATACCAAACCGTTCATTTGCATCCGAAAATTCTTCTAATAATTTTGCATATGAATCGCTTTCGTAATCAGTTCGTTGAGTGATTTCTTTGTTGATTTCTTCAATACGTTTTTCGAGTTTTTTGATGTCATCAAATGCCGTCAATGCTTCTGCCATCACCGTTTTTCCCTGTGGCAATTCCAATTCTTGATGCAAAAAACCAAGGGTATAAACTGACGGATATGTTACCGTTCCACTATCGGGGTTTTGATATTTGGCGATGATTTTAAGGATGGTTGATTTGCCCGTTCCGTTTTTACCTACTAAGCCGATACGTTCGCGTTCGCCGATAACGAAATTAACACTATCCAGCAAAATGCGGTCGCTGTATTTTACAAATATGTTGGAAACGGTAATCATGTTTTGACGAATTGTTGAGTTGTCGAGTTGATGAATTGTCGTTATTGATACAAAGATAATTATATTGGAGCGAAATAGAACGTTTTGGCAGGTTTTGTGTTAATTTAGTCGATAGTCCGTAGTCGATAGTCCATAGGTGAACGCGAGACAATTTCATGTTACATTCTACTTGAATCTACCGGCTATGAACTACGGACTATCGACTAAATTAATTAATATGAATAGAATTATTTTTTTGTTTTTTATAAACATAATTATCGTAATAAGTGCTTGTTCGCAGAATACTAAAGTTGCGGAAAAAGTACCACAACAGGAAGCTACACTACAAGTTGTTACAACTAAAAAAAACGTTGATAATGAGTCAGTTGAGCGTTTTCCTGAGAAGATTGAAAAAGTAGAAAAAACGGAAGATGAATGGCGCGAAATTCTCACAGAAGAAGAGTATCGCATTCTTCGTGAAGAAGGGACAGAACGCGCTTTTACGGGTAAATATTGGGACAATAAAAAGAAAGGAACCTACTATTGTAGTGGTTGCGATTTGGCATTATTTGATTCCAAAACCAAGTTCAAATCAGGTACAGGGTGGCCCAGTTTTTACCAACCTATCAAAAAGGAATATGTCGGCGAAAAAGTCGATAATAAATACGGCTGGAATCGCACCGAGGTCGTCTGCGGACGCTGCGACGGACATCTCGGACACGTATTTGACGATGGACCTGCACCAACAGGATTGCGCTATTGCATCAATGGCAATATCCTCACCTTCAAAGCCAATGAGTGAATGATAATGCGACAATGATGCAATGCGTTAATGCGACAATGTTTTCTTCATTGACGCATTGTATCATTATCGCATTGTAGCATTAAAAACATTCACTCATTCGCTCATTCAAAATTCACTCATTACAAAATAACATCAAACTCGTCTTCGTCTTCATCTTTTGCGCCGGTGAGTGCGGCGACAAAGTCGCTGTTCATCTGCTTGAATCGTCCCATGACAGCGATGACAAAGTCCTCACTTACAATGCGTTTGATGTCTGCCATACTATTGGCATTTCCGCCTTCACGTATGCGATATGTTTGTTCGTAATCTCTGGTTTCAAATTTGATGAGGTATTTGTGATTGTGTTGAAAAACAGTAATCTTACAGTGCTTACTGTCTATTTGACCAAGTTCCCTCATGGTGTAGAGTGTGTGAATAAGTTAGTTAAGTTCAAGTTAGGGACAGGTCGCGACCTGTCCTTACAAGCGCAAGTTCAAAACAAACGCAGGTTTTTGGAGTTTTAGCATCAAACCAATTCGACGACCATAGCAGACGCGCCGCCACCGCCGTTGCAGATACCTGCCAAGCCTTTTGTGCCACCTTTATGTTTGAGTACTGATAGCAATGTAATGACAATTCGACAACCCGACACGCCAATCGGATGTCCCATAGACACCGCACCGCCAAATTGGTTAACCTTTGCCATGTCCAAGTCGAGTTCTTTGGCATTGGCGATAGTTACTACGGAAAATGCTTCGTTGATTTCAAAAGCATCCATGTCGTCTTTGTTCAATCCCGCTTTATCGAGTGCTTTGGGCATTGCCAATGAAGGCGCAGTCGTAAACCAAACAGGTTCTTGCGCTGCATCGGCATAGCTGACGATACGTGCGATGGGTTTCAAGCCCAATTCTTCCGCTTTTTCACCACTCATCAAGACAACTGCCGCAGCACCGTCGTTGATTTTGGAAGCGTTGGCAGCGGTAATTGTACCGTTTTGTCTGTCGAATGCAGGGCGCAATTTATCTAATCCCTCTCTATTTGTAATTCTTTTATTATCAACTTCTTCATCGCGTGATACAACGACCGGGTCGCCTTTGCGTTGGGGGATTTCTACCGGAACAATTTCGTCTGTAAAGTAGCCATTGTCGTATGCCTCGCGTGCACGTCTGTATGATTCGTAAGCAAAATCGTCTTGTTCGCTACGCGAAATATTTTTACCACTCGCGCATACTTCACCGCAACTGCCCATCAAGGAACCATCGTAAGGGTCTTGCAAACCATCACGAACGATACCGTCCAAAATAGAACCGTCACCATAGCGATAGCCCTTGCGTGCTTGCGGGATGTAATGCGGCGTATTGCTCATGCTTTCCATGCCGCCGGCTACCATAATATCATTGTCGCCGAGTGCTATCGACTGCGCTGCCAACATCATCGCTTTCATACCTGACGAGCAGACCTTATTAATGGTCGTACAAGGTACATTATTCGGAATACCTGCGCCAAGTGCTGCCTGACGTGCAGGAGCTTGTCCTACATTGGCAGTCAGTACATTACCCATAATGACTTCCTGTACTTGGTCGGCTTTGATGCCTGCGCGTTCTACCGCATTTTTAATGGCAATCGTACCGAGTTTTTCGGCTGTAATGGAGGCGAGTACACCGCCGAGATTCCCAATTGGTGTCCGTGCTACGGACATGATATATACTTCTTTCATGTGTTTAGTTCGTGGTTCGTAGTTCATAGTTCATAGTTTGTGGTTCGTGGTTTATAAGCTATAAACGGTGAACTATGAACTATGAACTACCAACTATGAACTATCAAAAAGTCCGCAAATTTAATGATTTTTTGTGGGCAAAT
>JAHDEO010000184.1 GCA_020628725.1 Saprospiraceae bacterium | reverse complement strand
GGACATGGGAGCAGGGCCCGGTAGGAAACCGGACAGAAGCAGAGCAAATGGTTGATAAAATCATTCGCTACGAAACCGACCCGACCTGCTTTGGAGATTGGCGAAATCGCGTATTATTCAATGCTGATGACGAGGATAATAATTTGCATTTCAGAGATGCCGATACAGTAGCCTCAAGGCTCGGACGCGCCTACGAAGACCTGAATATCAATAAGATATATTTTGATGCTTTCCAACAAATAGCAGGACCGCAAGGCAATCGTTTCCCGCGTGCTACGGAGGAAATTAACAACAACATGTTCAAAGGAAATCTGGTCGTGAACTACACAGGACACGGTGGTAGCAATGGCTGGGCGCAGGAATTTGTACTCCGTCAAGATGATATGGATTCATGGACAAATAGCAAGAAACTACCTCTTTTTGTGACAGCTACTTGCGAATTTGCACCTTATGATGATGTAGGAAATAATACGGCGGGCGAGAAGCTCGTACTCAATCCAAATGGCGGTGCAATTGCGACTTATACAACGGTACGTGCCGTATACGCGAATGCGAATTTCCAATTATCAAAAGCTGTTTTCAATAATTTATTTAAGCCTGTTAACGGTGAAATTCCACCAATAGGGGAGATACTTCGTGTAGCGAAAAATACAAGTAATGCTTCGGTAGAAAATTCTCGCAAATTTGCCTTACTTGGCGACCCGTCCATGAAATTGGCGCGACCTCAATTTGATATTGCTACTACAAAAATTAATGAGCAAATTGTCTCGGAAACAGATACGGTACGCGCTTTACAAGAGTTAACTGTTGAAGGTTACGTGAAGCATCCGAATGGCGGCGTTTTGACGGATTTCAACGGCATTCTTTATCCAACGGTGTATGATAAAGTGCAGACGGTTACAACGCTTGGCAGCGATGAGGATAGCTATCCGGCACAATTTAAATTGCAACAAAATGTGATATTCAAAGGTCGTGCAAGTGTAACGAATGGCGAATTTAAATTCTCTTTCGTAGTACCAAGTGATATTGATTTTAGTTTTGGTAATGGTAAAATTAGTTATTATGCGGAGGATGGTGTAGCGCGAGATGCAGCGGGGTATTATGACGGCTTTACGATTGGCGGGTCGGCTGATGGTATTTCTGATGACCAACCGCCTGTTGTAGAGGTGTATATGAATGATGAAAATTTCGCCTTCGGCGGAATCACAGATGCGAATCCGACCTTATTGGTGAAACTTTCGGATGACTTGGGTATCAACACAGCCGGCGCAGGTATCGGGCATGATTTGACAGGAAATTTGGATGATAATACGTCGCAAACTTACATTCTAAATGATTTTTATGAATCTGAATTAGATAATCCGCGTAGTGGCGAAGTGCGTTATCCATTAAACGACATCGCCGAAGGACGACACACGGTAAGAGTGAAGGCTTGGGATATTGCCAATAATTCTGCTGAAGGTTATACGGAATTTGTGGTGGCGCGTCGTGCGGAGGTGGCTTTATCGCATGTTTTAAATTATCCAAACCCATTCACGACAAATACTTCATTTGAATTTGAACATAATCTTGCCGGACAACCATTGGATGTGATGGTGCAAATTTTTACGGTTTCCGGTCAATTGGTGAAAACTATCAACGAAAGTGTTACGCCCACAGGCTATCGCGTAAGAGGTATTAATTGGGATGGCACAGATGATTTTGGCGAACGTATCGGTAGAGGTGTATACGTGTATCGCGTTAGCGTACAAACAGATACAGGTGTACAGGTGAGCGCGAAGAGTGAGTTTGAGAAGTTGGTTATTCTACGGTAAACGGTACTTGTAGCACGGTCTGTAGACCGTGATTTATTTTTTGCAAAGCAAAAAATGTGTGCGGTCTACAGACCGCGCTACAGAATGTCGTTTAAAAAAGTTAATTTTTTTAACATCCATCAAAATAAATGAATGCTTGTGTCGTTAATAATGGGTTATCGTGAGAAATACTGCACGATAAACAAATTTTTAGGAGTACAAACATCAACTTAGTTTTGTGGCGACCTTTGAAAATGTAGGACAAAAGTTGCAACTAAATCAAAAATGTTGCGTAATTCAAAGATAAATTCCAAATCCTAATTAACATATTTATTTCATTGGAATTTGGAATTTGTTGTTTGGGATTTTCAAGTTGTCTATATTTGCGTTCCACAAAACAAAAGCACTATCAAAATGATGAAAAATCTTTTTATGAAGATGAGCCTTGCCGTGGCTTTCTTCGCATTTATATCGACCCACTCAATCGCTCAGCTTAATCTGTGCGATGTAAACGGCATCAATCAAGTAACCGGTCAACCCTGTGTGAACACTATCGTTACTTCCGTTCCGTTTTTGCGAATAATTCCTGATGCGCGCAGTGGCGCGATGGGAGATGTTGGTATCGCTATTTCACCGGATGCCAACGCCATGCATTTCAATACCTCTAAATTGGCTTTTGCTGACCAAGACTTGGGTCTTTCTGCCACTTACACACCGTGGTTGCGTGCTTTGGGCTTGCAGGATGTCTATTTGGCATACCTTTCAGGCTACCGTAAGATAGATGATTTGCAGACGGTTGGTTTGGGCTTGCGTTATTTCTCATTGGGTACGATTCAGTTTACTGATGAAAATGGTCAACCGCTTGGTAGCGACCGCCCGAATGAGTTTGAATTGTCATTAGCATATAGTCGTAAATTGAGCGATAAATTTGCTGCGGGTTTGGCAATGAAATACATCTATTCGCGTCTTGCAAATGGTCAAACTGTTGAAGATGAGACCATTACGCCGGGTAATGCTTTTGCGGGTGATTTGTCATTCACTTACCGCACACCAATGGAGATTGGTGGTAGAGACTCGCGTTTGACGATTGGTACATCTATTTCTAATTTGGGTACAAAGATTTCATACACTCAATCTGCAAATAGAGATTTCATCCCGACTAATTTGGGTATTGGTGCAGGTTTGGAATATGATATTGATGATTTCAATTCTATCAATTTTGCCATTGACATCAATCGCTTGTTGGTGCCTACGCCTCCGGGAGGCGATCCATTCAGTGAAGCAAATGCTGGTGGTGGTGACCCTGATATACCTGATTATAAGGAGCAGTCGGTCATGTCCGGCATTTTGAGTTCTTTTGGTGATGCACCGGGTGGATTTGGTGAAGAAATGCGCGAAAATACTTATTCTGTTGGTGTTGAATACTGGTACGACAAGCAATTTGCTGTACGTGTTGGTCACTTCAATGAGCACAGAACTAAAGGTAATCGTAAGTTTTTTACAGTTGGTTTAGGTTTGAAATATAACATTTTCGGTTTGAATTTCTCTTACCTTGTACCAACGACAAATCAGCGTAATCCATTGGATAATACGTTGCGCTTCTCTTTGTTGTTTGATTTTGGAGCCTTTGAAGGGGAGAGGTAAACGAGTTAGCGAGTTACGAGTTGCGAGTTTTTTTATTGCTTCGCAATTCAGATAAAAATATAATGAGCGTGTTTGTCATCGGCAAACACGCTTTTCTTTTTTTGCAAAGCAAAAAAAGAAAACTTGCGGCTACCTATGGACTACGGACTATCAACTATGGACTAAAAAAACTACCTTTGCACGATGCAAACACAATCAGTTTCTTCCGGCTGGACGCTGTTCCTTAAATTAATACTTCCTGTGATGTGGACGGCTTTTTTTGGGACTTTCGTAGGTTTCATTTTATTTTCGACAGATGGTGCGTATCTGATAGCGGGTGGTATGATTACGCCTATGGTAGCACGCATTGTTGCATTGACCTTCCTGCTGTTGGGGATTTCTTTATTTTATTGGTTGTTTATGCGACTCAAACGAGTGGATGTGGATGGGGATTTCATGTATGTCACCAATTACTTCAAAGCTCGCCGCTATCCATATCATAATATTGAGAAGATGGTGGCAAACCAATATTTGATGTTTCGTCCGGTGACAGTATATTTCAAAGAGGCGGGTACTTTTGGCGAGAAAATTACCTTTTTATCCGACAAATCATTTCGTGAATTTTTGAATGAACGCCCTGATCTGGCTCGATTGATGGAGGAAGGAAATTGGGGCTAATAATAAAAAAAGCCTTCCAAGTCGGAAGGCTTTCTGAATATAATTTGAACCGTTATTACGCGGCATCTTCTTCATTATTGACAGCCTCTTCGATTGCTTCGGCAACTTCTTCTACCTCTTCAACTTTTTCCTCTACGGCTTCCACTGCTTCAGCTTTCGTTTCTTCCACTGCTTCAGTTGCTTCTTCTTTTACAGCTTCTACTTTTTCTTCGACTGATTCCGCAGCCTTTGCGACATCAGCGGGAACTTCAACTGTCTTGGCAACATCCGCAGGTACTTCTACCGTTTTAGCTGCATCTTCGACAGCGTCTTCAACTTTCGCAACATCAGCGGGGACTTCGACAGTCTTGGCAACATCAGCAGGGACCTCGACAGTCTTGGCTGCATCTTCGACGGCTTCCTCTACCTTTGCAACATCCGCCGGCACTTCCACCGTCTTAGCTGCATCCTCAGCCGCTTCTTCTACCTTCGCAACATCAGCGGGGACTTCGACAGTCTTGGCAACATCGGCAGGGACTTCTACCGTAGGCGCAGCAGCTTTTTCCTCTGCTTTTGCGGCTCTTTCTTCTGCACGACGCTTGGCTTGAGCCAATCTTCCTTCGACATCTTCTCGCGTCTTGTGCATGTTTTTGAGCTTGTCTTCTTTCGACTTCACGCGGCTTATGATGATGTTCATCTTAGCATCCAAAAGTTGCGATTCAAGCTGACCGATGCTACTACTGTCTTTTTTGCGCTCTTGCGCTTTGAGGTCTTCCTTATCTCGCTGAATGGAGCGCTCCATTTTTGCGATAGCTTCCATCAAACCATTCAAACGATTCTGATGACGGTCAACAGGTGAATTGCCACCACCGCCTCCGGCAGAAGGACCAAAACGACGTTCTTTTACCGCTTTGAATGCTCCATCAATTTTGGGCCAAAGCTTTGAACGGTCTTCGCGAGTAAGCTGAGTAGAACGAAATTCGCGCTGTATAGATTTGAGTTCTTCAAATACCAAATGTAGCATTTCGCCCTTCTGAATTCGTGCATTAACCTCCTCAAGCGATTTATTGAACTTTTCGTAAGTAGTTGCCGAATTTGCTTGAAATTCAGCCTCTTTTGCAGAACGTAAATCTTTCAAGTAAGAAAAAAGCGAGTTGACTTGTCTTTTGAGTGAATTGGCGTGGTCGCGGGCAAGGTTATTTTCTTGCATTTGCTCGCGCACCTTATCCCAGAAAGTTTTTAACTTCTCCCACTTTTCGGAAGAATAGCTCTCTGAGCCTTCAATTTCTTCTCGCAGTTCGGTCAATTCTATCTGATAAACTTCATTTAACTTAGAGGACAAAACCACAAAATGCCATTCTGTTTTAGCACGCTCAATAAGTTCATCTTTTTCAGGAAATATATTTTCAGGTAGCAATCTTCCGGTTGCCGATAGTTCACTTTCGTGGTGGTTGTAACCGCTTTCGGGAAAAGCCATTTCCTTTCCTTCCCGCCATTCATATAGCAGTTGCTTGTGCAAATCATTTGTCGCATTTTCGCCATGGAATGTCCAGACATCGACTTGATTATCTTCAGCTCTTAGCTGAATCGCCATCAAGACCTTCTCGTCTTTGTCATCCGTACCCCATAATACCAGTTTCGTTTTCATAACAATCGTTTAGTAAGTTCAAATTCAAGTACAAGTTCAAGTCTAAGTGTGTTTTATGTTTTTGTTTTTGAATAATTTATGTATAAAAAATAACTCAAACGTAACTAAATACTTACCTTTTCTAATCTTTGAAAAATGACTTTTTCTCTGTGTGATGCTCCTTTGTCAAGTCGCTAAATTACATTAATTCGTTTATTTGAAAAAATTATTTTGGCGAAGTCCTTATTTTTAAAGAATTATCTAATTGGAATTTGCTATTTATTAGTACAGAAAATAACATGAAATTATGTTGTAATTAGTTAGTTTTATGACATTTAAACAGATTAACTAATTACAATGCAATCACTTATATTAAGGTAGGTAAAAATGTAAGTTTTTTTGTTATTTGGTCAAAAACAGCTAATTCTCCACTTCCAAACCAAAAGCACGGCGTTTTTTACCGATAGATTGAATGCGTTCCTTCAATCCGGTCGCTTCCTGAATTTCGCGAAGAGTAAAATATAATAAGCCCATTCCGATGACATAGAGCGAAAGTGTCACGCTAAATGCAAGTATCATCAGGAAGGCGGTAGTCCACTTGGCGAGGGTTTGAATGGTGGTTTGTTCAGTATGAAATAACATCTGCACCATTTCAAAATAAAACCAAAGCGCACCTGTGTTGAGCATCATAAATAAACCGAAACCTACTAATGAGACAAGCAGGAAAATTCCATACATTTTCCCCCAGCCATTGCCCAGTAAATAAAAAGTGCGCCCAATAGCCGAGAAAGGATTGAGGCGTTCTTTTGCCATTACAAACAGATACAAACCACCTATTGGAAATAATCCTAAAGCCACCAACCACCCCAATCCGACAGGAATAAAAAATACGACATTGAGTAGCAACGCAAGCGGGAGAATTTTGAGAATATTTCGGAGGAAAAAGTCACCAGCTTCGCGCCAGTGAATACCTTCATGTCGTGGTCTGTCTTCGGTCTCGTTGACCATTAAGTAATTGACAAATAAGAGTGTAAGTGTTAGCCAGCCTGTGTTTAAAACAAACATCATTTGCATGGAATAATCGACCAATCCGCTTAGTGTTTGCATTATGAGGATGAGCACATCAAGAACTTCGAATTCTGTCCCTACATAATCAAAACGTTGGTTTTTAAAAATATTTAAAAATTGTTCGTCCATTAAAAAGTAGCCAAACCCACAGTATAATAGTGAAATTGCGGATGAAGCAAGGACGATTTTCCCTAAATAACGCTTAAAAAAGGCAAAAGTCTCCTTGAAAATCTCTCCCACGGTTAGGATTTTTTTGTAGTCCATCGACTCGGTGCGCGTAGGTGGGAGTTTTTCATCTTCCAGTTTTCTGGTAAATGCCCCTGCTCGTGCAAGTCGCCAAGGATACACGACGAAATATCCGACAATGAATAACGCAGAAAAAATAATAATAGCCAATCTCAGCACATCAGGTGTATCTGTGTGTCGTGTAAGGAAACCTTCAAAAAATCCGGCTAAAATGGTAAGAGGGACTACACCCATCAAGATTTTCAAGCCTCGCCGTGCTGAGATTTGGAAGGCTTGTAGCCGTGAATATGTTCCCGGAAATACTAACCCTCTACCTAAAGCCAAACCTGCTGCGGCTGAGATGATTATGGTCGAAATTTCAATTGTACCATGTATCCAAACCGTCAAAAAGGACTCCCAAAACACCCCTTTCTCTACGAAAAAGAACTGAAATGCCCCAATCATAATGGCATTTTTAATCAATACGCCCAACGTACCAATTCCTGCCAAAACACCTGATACAAAGGTTAGGAAGTCTACCCACAAATTATTGAGTGTAATACCCAAGAACATATCGACCTCATTGCGTTGTTTGTACACCGCCATCGGGTCATTTTTTTCAATGTTTTTTTCGGTCATATCCACATAAGCATCACCCAAAATCGTGCGCGGAAAATCAATATCCATCGCACACGAGAGCATTCCAATCCCAAATGCCAGCCAAAATACTGTAAAGGCAATCAAAAATTCTCGGCGTGATTCCCACACGACTTGAGGCAGTTCGCGTGTCCAGAAATTGACGAAGCGATTTTTGCGTTTTCGATTTTTATAAATATTATGGAACAGGCTCTGCGCCAAGCCATTAAGGTAGTACCGCACCGAACGATTCGGATAAAATGTACGGGAATAAGAAAGGTCGTCCGTGATTTCTACAAAGAGTTTATTGAGTCGATCGGGGTCTTTATCTTTTTCTTTCAATAAATCCTCAAATTCCGTCCACTTCTCTTTATTTTGCTCTATGAATTTTGTTTCGCGCATGTTGGTGCCGTGGTGTTATTGTGTCGTGGTGTTGTAGTTATTAAAACGTAAAGAAAATTCATGAATTTTCTCTACGTTTCTCAAATATCGCTTAAATCTTGCGAAAAATCAAAATGTCAGTAAAATCATTTAAGCATTTCATCATTACAACACTTAAGCATTGGTAAAAACCGCCTCATCCCGCAACTGCCGCGTATACAATTCAAAATATTTTCCTCTTTGCTGCATCAATGCTTCATGAGAACCATCTTCCACGATTTTTCCTTTTTTGATAACTAAAATGCGGTCACAATTTCTGATAGTACTCAAACGATGCGCGATGACGATAGAAGTACGTCCTTCCAGTACGCGTTCAATACCTTTTTGAATCCTTGCTTCTGTCAATGTATCAATCGAAGAAGTCGCCTCGTCCATGATAAAAATACGCGGGTCGGCAAGCACCGCACGGGCGAATGAGATCAACTGTTTTTGCCCAAGCGAAAGCTGCTTTCCTTCCTCACCAACTTTATCATCCAACATCTCAATGAATTCCTCGCCGCCCGTTTGTCTGAGTACGGTAATAATTTCATTATCAGTAGCTTCACGATGTCCATAAATGATATTGTCGCGTATCGTACCGGAGAATAAATGGGGCGTTTGTAGTACTACGCCGAGTTGGTCGCGGAGGCTGTGGAGTGTTCTGTCGCGGTAGTCTGTACCATCAATCAAGAGTTGCCCTTCAGTTGGTTCATAGAAGCGGCAAACGAGGTTCGCAATCGTAGATTTACCTTCACCCGTAGCACCTACAAGTGCGACGGATTGCCCCGCTTTTATTTTTAAATTAAAATCCTCTAATACTGGATTTTCTTTTTCATAATAAAACGATAAATCGCGAAATTCGATGTCACCGGTGATGCGGCTAAAATCACTCAGATTTTCTTTTTCTTTGATAAAATTTCCTTCATCAATTAAAGAAAAAATACGCTCACCTGCCGATAGGCTGCCTTGCGCCCTCGCATAAAACATCGAAATATCCACAATGGGCCAAAATATTCGTGTAGAGTAGTCAAAAGCTGCTGCCAAGACACCTACCGTAATACCCGTAGGCAATGCAATTGCCATATTTCCACCAAAAAACACCACCAATGCGCTCGCCAACGAACCAATCATAATCACCAAAGGAATATATGCCGCCGTATACAATGCTGCACGATATGACACACGACGCATCGACCCCGTCATACCGCCAAATTCACTGCCAACACGCACTTCTTGTGCAGTGCTTTTATTGACCATGACGCCGTTGATATGTTCGTTGTAAGCGGCGGTGATTTCGCTATTGATTTTTCGGGCTTTACGGGAATAGAGCAGTACGAGCATTCGGATTTTGACGGAAGCAATGAGCATTAATGGTATAGAAATCAATACAATCAATGCTAATTTCCAACTATAAATAAACATTGCCGACATGCAAAAAATCACCATCGTCACGCCCCACAAGCAATCAATCAAACCCCATGAAATGACCTCTGCCACACGGTCCACATCCGAAGTCAGGCGCGTGAGCAACCAACCCGAAGCTGATTTGTCGTAGAAAGAAAAAGATAGCTTTTGCAGCTTGCGAAACATGGCTTCCCGCAAGTCATACACGATATATTCGCGGATGCGTCCTGCTTGTCGGACGAAGAATAAAACGCCCGTTGCCTGTACGATACCAAGTATCACAAACAAGCCGATATAATACCAAATTCCTTGATAGTCAACGGCTCCGCCTTGCTGAAAAATTTCGACTTGCGGCGTCATGTAGCCGTCTATCATTTTGAGTAGGACGAGTGGGTAAGCAGCATCCACGAAGCCCACTATCATTATCCAGAACATGAAGCCGTAAAACCACCGTTTGTACTTCATCGCATAACCAAACATGCGGCGTAGAAACGGTACGAGGGCTTTCGTATTTGTAAATTGTTGGTCTTGCATAATCGTAACACGGGCTTCCAGCCCGTAACGTAATGCGAGCCCTGTGCCGATGAATATCGGTATTCCGGCTCGCAGTGAGTTAATAATGTTAGGAATACGGCGAGCTGGAAGCTCGCGTTACATTACGTATTTCATCTTCTACCGCTACTTGGATGTCATATATTTTCCGGTAAAAACCTTTTTGCATCAGCAATTCATCGTGCGTACCCATTTGTGCTATGCTTCCTGCGTCGAATACAATGATGCGGTCTGCCTCTTGCACTGCTGTTAGGCGGTGGGCAATTATAATGCTTGTTTTATCGCGCATTTTTTCGCGGAGTGCTTGTTGAATGTCGTACTCTGTTTCGGTATCTACGGCGGAGGTAGCGTCATCCAAAACGAGAATATCAGGATTGCTCATCAAGGTACGCGCAAGTGCGACTCGCTGTTTTTGTCCGCCGGAAAGGGTGACGCCTTTTTCGCCTACGAGTGTATCATAACCTTTGGTCATTTTGTCGATAAATGTCTCTACATCAGCAGCTTTTGCAGCATCAAGTATAAGTCCTTCTTGCGCCTGTGGGCGCGTGTAAGCGATGTTCTTCTGAATTGTAGTAGAAAACAAAAACGGCTTTTGATGGACGATGCCTAAGCGACTTCTGAGATATTGTTTTTCGTAAAAATGAAGCGGTTGACCATCCAGTAGAATCTCTCCTTCGTCCGGTTCGTAAAATCGAGCAAGCAGCGCGATAACCGTTGATTTGCCGGCACCCGTAGCTCCCATAAAAGCGATTTTTTCTCCCGCACGAATCTTGAAACTGACATTTCGTAAGGCATAAGCTTCGTCATCTTTTTTGTATTTAAAACTGACATTACGAAATTCAATATCACCACGAATAGGCTGCGTTTTATCATTTATTTTACCCGAATAATCCTCTTCTTTGGCATCCAAAATTTGTGAAATACGTCCCATCGCGACGGCTGCCATACCCATTTGCGACATAATCATCGCCGACTCACGCATGGGCCAAGCGACCATAATGGAGTAAGCAAAAAAGGCGGAAAATTCGCCGATAGTCAATGCGCCGGTTAGCGTGAAATAGGCACTTCCAACGATACCCAAAACTATCTGAGTGTGCACCAAAAAATCAGATAGGGGCCAAAAAAAAGTGTGCAAATCTACTTGACGCACACCGATTTTTAATTTAGCCTTATTTTGTTGGACGAATTTTTCTATCTCAAAATCCTGATTGGCAAATGCTTTGACCACACGAATCCCGGATAGGTTTTCTTGGATAATAGCCGTGAGTTTGTCTTGTTCGGCTTCGTGTTCTTCCCACATTTTTCTTTCTTTCATGAAGAATAAAAACGCCGTAATCGCGATAACAGGAACGAGACAAACCGCAATAAACGCCGCGACAGGATGTACAATATACATCATCGCAAATGCACCAAAAAAGAACGCCGTAAAACGAATGACACTCACGACTTGAGTACCGATAAATCCCTTGACAGTATCGACATCGCCTGTACTGCGTTGGATGAGATCGCCGGATGGAACTTCGCCAAAGTATGTCGCAGGCATCGCTTGTATATGAGAGAAAAGTGTGTCACGTAATCGCTTGATAGCCTTTTCGGTACTGTCTGCGGCAATGACGCCCGATAAGAACTGTGTGCCTGAACGTATCGCCGAAATCAACACAAATAAAGCACCTATCCACGCCAGTGAAGTGAGTAGATTATCTTTGCGAATTTCGGGTATGAGGCTGTAAAAAAAGGAGACAATCGCATCAGGTTTATTGGTGGTGGCTTCGCCCTCAAGGGCAAAAAGCACCACGCCGTCGATGGTCATTTGCAGGATTTTGGGGATGAGCATGGAGACGACCATTGCAAGAATGAGCAAACAGCCGGCAAGTACATATCGCCATTTCCATTGGTCGAGTACTTGGAAAAGTTTGATGATGTTCTGCATTGTTATATTGTTTTATGGTTTCATTGATGCATGGTTTCACAGTTATTTGGTTTTCGCTGCGCGAAATACAATACAACTACGTAACAATAAAACAGTGAAGCAATGAAGCCATTCAGCAATGAAACAATCCAAGAAACGTATATTAGAAAAAATAAGTTCGCATGGCAATTAATTTATGATTAATTTTGGGGAAAATTAGTTCATAGTTGATGGTTCATAGTTCATAGATGCGAGGCTTCTTACTATGAACCGCGAACTATGGACTATCGACTGTATTATGAAAAAATCGAAACAAGCAAAAAACTTTATTCAGCGACCTTCTTATCCGGGCGGACGAGCGGCGATTAATGAATTGATTAAGAAGAATTTGCGTTATCCTAAAAAAGCATTGGAAGCGAAAATTGAGGGTAAAGTAAAAGTGGAATATTCGCTCAATCATAAAGGAGAAGTCATTCGTGCGAAAGTCGTGAAAGGGTTGGGACATGGTTGTGATGCGGAGGCAATTAGATTGGTGCATTTGCTGCGTTTTGATGTGCCCAAAAATCGTGGCGTAAAAGTTACGTTCAATAAAACGATTACTATAAATTTCAAATTACCCAAACAAAAACCGACTAAACCAAAACCTGCGAAAACCAAAACAACCATTCAATATCAATACACACCTTCTAAACCTACGGCTCAAAAGAAACCGAAGAAGAACAGCTACCAAATTACCATTAAAATGAAATAGCTTTAGAACCTCAACTACAACTACAACTACAATTGCAATTTTAAATTTGATTTGCCTTTGGCAAATTCTTCCTTTTTGAGATTGAAGTTGCAATTGAGGTTGAAGTTGCATGTCTACTTATTACA
>JAHDEO010000183.1 GCA_020628725.1 Saprospiraceae bacterium | reverse complement strand
CATATAGGAAAAAGAGCAATTCAGATGGGTAGGTTATTTTTTTCGTCTTCCCTTAGATGAGACTTTGCGTCAAATGTAAGGAAAATTTTCCGTTTTGACAATAGTATAGAGTTCATTTGTGTTCGGTTCTTTATCGGTTTGTTTTTGAATATAAAAATAGAAACACAGTGGAGTGTTTTTATTATTGTAAATGAGAAATGTTTTTGTGTAAACTATTTTAATTGAAATAGTTTACATTTTAAATTTTCTTACCTATTTTTGTTGAAATATTTGTTTCTATTGCTTGGATTCATAAATAATTCACAACATATCAACACATAATTATGAGAGATTTAAAATACCTTTTAGCTTATCTTGCTCCGGCTACTGCGATTATAGCAATTCACTTCGGTGGAGTGTGGTCCTTTGCTACGCTTTACCTGGCATACATGATAGTTCCTTTATTGGAATTGGTAATGCCCGGTACGACTTCAAATTTTGATGAAGTGGAAGAAGAAGACCGTTTAAAGAGTCGATTTTTTGATGCTTTACTATGGTTGAACCTGCCCTTATTGTATTTTATTTTGGGTTATTATTTCTACACGATTTCTACCGAGACATTATTATGGTATGAATTGCTGGGTATGACGATGAGTGTCGGAGTGATTTGTGCAGCTTTGGGTATTAATGTGGCGCACGAATTGGGGCATCGCAACACATGGTATGAACGTATGATGTCCAAAACACTCTTATTGTCCTGTTTTTACATGCACTTTATCATTGAGCATAATTTGGGACATCACAAACATGTAGCTACAGATGAAGACCCGGCTTCTTCACGATTGGGAGAGACTATATACGCTTTCTTTATTCGCTCAGTACGTGATAGTTACCGATCTGCTTGGGATATTGAACATACGCGCCTCAAACGTGCAGGAATAGCAAAATTGAGCTGGCAAAATGAAATGATTCGTTTTCAGATGATTCAAGTGTTATATTTCTTAGCGATTGGTTTGGTATTTAGTTGGAAGGCTGCGTTATTTGCGGTGATTGTTGGAGTGATTGGTTTTCTGATGTTGGAGACGATTAATTATGTGGAACATTATGGTTTACGTCGCAAGAAATTAGCCTCCGGACGTTATGAAAAAGTACAACCACATCATTCATGGAACTCTAATCATGCTGTCGGACGTATTCTACTGTACGAATTGACACGTCATTCTGACCATCACTTTAAAGCGAATCGCAAATACCAAGTTTTGCGTCATTTTGATGAGTCACCCCAAATGCCTTATGGTTATCCGGCTGCTATGATGATGGCTTGGTTGCCGCCACTTTGGTTTAAAGTAATGAATAAAGAAGTGGCAAAGTATAGCAATGCTTAAATGATGAAATGCTACAATGCTTAAATAGCATCGAAAGTTATCCTTATTTGAGCATTGTAGCATTTCATTATTTAAGCATTATTTAAGTCACATATGATTATATCAGCAATTGTTGCAATGTCACAGAATCGTGTCATCGGAAAAGGCAATAAAATTCCGTGGCACCTGCCTGCGGATTTAAAATATTTTAAGAAAACGACACTTAACCACCACATTATTCTGGGAAGAAAATGTTACGAGTCGATAGGCAGACCACTTCCGAAACGAACCAACATAATCGTGACACGAAATAAAAAGTATGAAGCAGAGGGATGTGTGATTGTAAGCTCTATAGAAGAAGCATTGGAATTTTCGCGAAGTAAAGACCAAGCCGAAGTATTCATCGCAGGAGGCGGACAGATATATGAGCAAAGTATGGACTTATGGGATAGGTTGTATTTGACAGAAGTATCATTAGAAGTGGAGGGGGATGTATACTTCCCTGAATTGCTTGATGAACAATGGATTATGACCAAGGAAGAGGCACATACTGCAGACGAAAAGAACCCTTATGACTACACATTTAAATTATACGAACGAAAAAATAAATTGTTTATTGACGAATGATTTTACTTTTGGTGTAGTTTTTGGTAACTTTACGCAAAGCACTCTTACATACTTGCGTGTTTGCAATTGTTATTTGTGAATGTTCTTTTTTAATTTTTTTTGTAAAAAGGATTTTGATTTCTAACAGTTGTGTTATCTTTGTACAAGATTTTAAAAATGTGCAATGAAGCGATTGATTTGGAGGTGACTTTTTTAGATCTTGTAGTCTCACTATCATGGAGAATACGACTATCGACCTTGTGTTGTATTTCAACTAAGCACTCATTTTGTTTCAGTATCAGCCAAAAATGTGACATCTAATTTGGGACATAAATTAGAGTTACGTATTCTTTACTATGAGGGTAAAGACTGTCAGAAGCGCGATAATTACAGGATTTATCTGGTAGATAAGCTATTTTTTTTACCTTATAAACTATTTTTTCTGTAAGATTATCAATTAATTATTTATTACTATATAGTAAAAAGCGAATTATTTTTAGTTTTTCCTTTTTTTATATAAGGAATAAACTTATATTGTGACTTGAAATTACTGCATAAAGCTCAAAACTGTGATATAAGCATTTTATAAAGATGATGTTATTTCTTGGTTTGGGCTTGACTTTTTCAAGTGATTTTACGTTACTTTGGGTTTCATTAAAGCGAAAAATTTATACTTATGGCCAATAATTTTACTAACCTAAGAAGGTTATTGATTGCATTGATTATTGTGTGTGTAGCAGGAATCAATGTACTAAATGCACAAGCACAAGAAGATGTATGCCCTGAAATCGAAGTACTTGATGATGGCACAGTCGTCTTCACATTCCCCGGTCCTGCGGGTGGTGACGGAGGTTATCCATTATCTGGTATCGGTACAGGTGCAGGATTTCCTGCAAGTACTATCTATACCGGTTCCGGTTCTTTCAATGGAGACAATACCGTTTTCACCTTCGAGCCTAACCAACCCTTCCCAACCAATCTCTCTGGTACAATGGTTATGGATTTCACCGGTACGGGTTTCATTGTTTGTGACTACGTAGACGGTATACTTCCGCTTACTTTAGTAAGTTTCACGGGATATACCACAGAGAGAAATACTAACATGCTTGAGTGGGTAACTGCAAGTGAGTCTAACACTGCATGGATTTTACTTGAGCGTTCTTCTGATGCTGTTAACTGGGGCTTAGTTGAGCGCCTTCCTGCACAAGGATGGTCTTCAGAATTGCACCAATACTCAGCTGAGGACATGAATCCTTTCTTAGTAACTTACTATCGTCTTAGAATCGTTGATTTGGACGGTGCTGAGTACTTCTCGAATGTAATTGCATTGGAGCGCAACACTGTAAGCGGTGTTACAGTAACTCCTGTACCTGCGCGTGAGGAAGTTCAAATGATTTATGAAGCTACTGAAGATGGTGAAATCAACGTTTCTGTTGTTGATGTAATCGGTCGCCAAGTAGTTAGCGAAACAATGCAAATTACTGAAGGTTTGAATACCAAGACTATTGATATTCGCAATTTAGCAGTTGGTTTGTATTACCTTACTGTAGATAATGGTGAGGATACACACACCCAACGAATTATCAAGCAATAATAGCAAACAAAGATATATTCAAAAAAGCTGTCCAATTTTGGACAGCTTTTTTTGTTTGTATTCAATTACTCTGATATTGATTTTACAAAAAGTGGCATTATTTTCTCTCTATAATTTTACAACAAACAAATTATAGAATTCGTTAAAGAGTGAGGGAATAAACCGAATTACAAATTAACGAATCACGATACTATCAATATGAGATTTATATTAGTTGCTTCCTTGCTGTCGATACTTGCCTTCACGACAATCAATAAAGCCGACAAATCTGCGGCAGAACCACACCACACAATTCAATGGTGCGAAGGGCATCAATTAGAATGGAGCGATTTCAAAGGGCGCGTCCCCGCGATGTCTTCCAATGCTGCACAGACTGCCTACGAAGTAGGCTTTGATGTCAATATGGTAGCCGGTAAATTTAATTTTATAGTCACTTGTAATTTCTTGCCCCACAAATCTTGGGTACGAAAAAAGGACGCCAACGACCATATCTTGCGTCACGAACAACTACACTTCGACATCGCCGAAATCTACGCCCGCAAGATGCGCAAAGAACTCAATGAGGCGAACATCACTGTCCGCAATCTACAAGCAAAAGCGGATAAGATTTACGAAGAAAATTGGAACGCACTCACCAAAATGCAACGCGATTACGACCGCGAAACCAATCACAGTATCAATAAAAAAGAGCAAGCAGAATGGGATGCGAAGATTATGGAGCTATTGACGCGAAATTTAGATTACGCATCTAAGTGTAAGTAAGACCTCCGTAGGCTTGCTTAAATTCTTCTGTGAGTTGTTGTATATCATCCTCATTATATTTTCTCGAAAAATGAACGGGAATGGCTTCCTGCACATCACACTCATGCATAATGCGTCCTGATGCCTGTGAGTAGCTATGATAATTAGCTTCTGCAAATGCTTTATCTTCCAATTTGTAGAAACTTTCGATAAATACCTTATCACACCCTGAAAATAAAGCTTTGATTTTAGCGTGATTTTCGGGATTCGGCGCGTGATCCATAATGATGCCGAGCGTATTCCCTTTTTTGATGTCGAGCAAATGAAAAAGGCTTTCAGCTTTATAGCTTTCTCCATCAATAATGATTTCATTATCAGGCGTTTCTTGCTCAAAAGCTGTTTTTAATTCGCGTACCCACGCGCCACCTCTAAAGTCGCCTTTCGACAAATCAATTTTCACAGTATCATGCTCTTGAAATAAATATGCGACTGTGGGAATTTTATGGTCTAATAAAGTGAAATTCACCTGAAAACGCTCATTACCAAAAACAATATTCTCATTTATAACTCCCGTTTTACGAAGCTCCCATTGAGGTGGTTCAATTTCGTAAATATTGATTTCCTGTTCATTGATAATTTCCCGAATCTCATAAATTACCGACCCTGTTTCAATCAAATTCCAAGTGTAAGCCTGTATTTTAGACTGTACTTGATGAGCAATACCCTTAGGTCCACAAATCACCACCTTTTTTTCGATACCAATTTGATGTCTTAATATCGTATCAAAATTCACAAAATGGTCAATATGTGTATGGCTGATAAATATAGCTTGAGCATTTTGAGCATCCTTTACGCTCAATAAACTGGCATCGCCACACTCGCAAATATAATGCGGCGTATGATTATCCAATTTAATGAGCATACAAATATCCTCATTGGGCAGACTTTTTAATTCAGGTAAAAACATAATGAAAGTTCAAGTTCAAGAACAAGTTCAAAATCAATATTCAATAACTGATTTTCTTTTAACAAATTGTAAAACACGAAACCACTAACGATTTTTACGATAAAAACGTTCAAAGAACTCGTAACCCGTGACCGCAACTCGCTCCTTTCATCTTAATTTAACGTTATTTTGTCGAAATTCACTAACAATTTCGCAAGGCTTAGTGTTACTTTTGCACCATTGAATGGGCTGTATACCAAGTTATTTAAAATTCACTCATTCACTCACTCAAAATTCATTCATATGCGAGAAAGATTGACCGGCATTCTTATCATGTTTGCCTTTTACTTGTTTTTAGATGTATATACGTATTTCGGATTGAAGTCTTTGTTTACGACGCAGCGGAGTATCCGGATTTTTCAAGTCGCCTATCTACTAACAAGTCTATACATTATATTTAGTTTCTATCAAATGTATGTCGGATTCAGCGGAGGAAGTGTTTTCCGAAGTGCTTCGGCAAATTTTTATCTTGGTATTGTTTTTACGGCGATAATATCTAAAATGGTCTTTGTCGGATTTATGTTGGTACAAGATGGCGGACGGACGATCTATGCAGCAATTTCATGGATAGGCGGCTTGTTCTCAAGTGAAAACGCAGCACAAAGTCACTTACCCGGACGACGAAGATTTCTGACTTTAGCAGCGGCGGGTTTAGCAGCGATTCCTCTGGGAACGATGTTATATGGCATCACACGAGGCAAATATCGTTACACCATCAATCGCGTTAAATTAACATTTAAAGACCTACCGGAAGCTTTCAATGGATTCAAAATTGTACAAATTTCCGACATCCATGCAGGTAGTCTTGATAGCCCCGACGATGTATTACGAGGCGTACAAATGATAAATGATGAATCGCCTGATGCTATCATGTTTACGGGAGATTTGGTCAATTCGGAGAAAAAAGAAGTTGACCCTTTCATTGATATTTTTGCTCAATTAGAAGCTAAGCATGGAAAATATGCCGTACTTGGTAATCATGACTACTATGGCGCACCTCGCGATTCGCGGGAAGGCAAGCAGAATGAATATTGGAAAGATTTCTTTGCGAAATACAAAGCAATGGGCTTCAATCTGCTCAATAATGAAAGTGCAAAAATTGAACGAGCGGGCGAACGCATCAGCATACTCGGTGTCGAAAATTGGGGTGCAGGACGTTGGTTTCCCAAGCTCGGCGATTTAGATAAAGCCTTGAAAGACAATTCTGATGATGAGTTTTGTGTCCTACTCTCACACGACCCGACTCACTGGGATGAAAAGGTAATTCCACATAAAAAACGTATTCACCTCACACTTAGTGGACATACACACGGCTTCCAATTTGGTATTAATATGCCGGGTTTTAAGTGGAGTCCGGCACAGTATCGTTACCCGCATTGGATGGGCTTGTACGAAAAAGCAGAGCAATATCTGTATGTCAATCGTGGTTTTGGATTCCTCGCATTCCCCGGTAGGGTAGGGATGTGGCCCGAGATTACGGTGATTGAATTGGAAACTGCTTAATGTAACGCTGTCAGCCTGACGGCTTCCCCTCGCGCCGTCAGACTGACGGCGTTACATTTTCGGATTTTGTGGAAAACTTTCTCCATTCAAACCTTTACTTTCTTAATTGAAATCAGTATTTTTGTTAGGACAATAGTTGTTTTGACAACTAATTTATCAATACCTCATATAATTCTTCTGAAAAACGATTAATCATTTACCGATAAATTAAACAAAATGGTCACATTACAAGACAGCAATACAGCAACGCTCATCAACTCATCAACTCAACAACTCGTCAACCCAACAAAAGATTTCATGCCTATTAATGGTACAGATTATCTTGAATTGTATGTCAGTAATGCGAAGCAGGCGGCGCATTTTTACAAATCGGCATTTGGTTTTAGTTCATTGGCATATCGTGGTTTGGAGACAGGAGCGCGGGAAACGGAATCGTATGTAGTGGTTCAGGATAAAATACGTTTGGTGTTGACTTCTCCTCTGAAAAGTGGTACGGATATCGGCAGACATATTGACCAACATGGTGATGGCGTGAAAGTAACCGCGCTTTGGGTAGATGATGCCACTTATGCTTACGAAGAGGCTGTCAAGCGCGGAGCAAAGTCTTATATGAAGCCAACAAGAGAAGAGGATGAGCATGGTCATGTGGTTCGTTCGGGTATTCATACGTATGGTGAAGTGGTGCATATTTTTGTGGAGCGTAAAAATTATAACGGAATATTTTTACCCGGTTTCGAGAAATGGGAAACGAGTTACAATCCGCCGTCAGTAGGTTTGAAATATGTTGACCATATGGTTGGCAATGTCGATTTAGGACGCATGGATTATTGGGTGAAATTCTACGAGGAAGTGATGGGCTTTAAGCAAATTATGTCTTTCGACGATAAAGATATTTCAACGGAATATACCGCTTTGAGGAGTAAAGTAATGAGCAACGGCAATGGACGCATCAAGTTTCCTATCAACGAACCTGCACCCGGTTTGAAAAAGTCACAAGTCGATGAATACCTCGAATTTTATGAGGGCGAAGGTGTGCAACACATCGCCGTAGCTACCGATAATATCGTCGAAACCGTAACAGAACTTCGTAATCGCGGCATAGAATTTTTGCAAGTGCCTTCTACGTATTATGACGTATTGCAAGAGCGTGTCGGCAAGATAGATGAAGACATTGATTCGCTGAAAGAACTCGGTATTCTCGTAGATAGAGATGACGAGGGCTACCTCTTGCAAATCTTTACGAAAACAGTACAGGCACGCCCTACCATGTTTTTCGAGATTATCCAACGCAAGGGCGCGACCTCTTTCGGCAAAGGCAATTTCAAAGCCTTGTTTGAAGCCATCGAACGCGAGCAGGCTTTGCGTGGAACGCTTTAGTAGTTTTGTGGTATCGTGGTGCCGTAGTGATTTGTAGCAAACTACAACACAACGATACCACGACACTACAACACCAATCCATGCAACTTCTCTGCTATAAACTCCGCTGTCAAATCACGTTGCGGCTCGCCCATCATCTCGTAGCCTACCATGAATTTTTTTACTGTTGCAGAGCGTAATAGGGGAGGGTAAAAATGGATGTGAAAGTGCCATTCAGGATGTGCTGTGCCATCCGTCGGGCTTTGGTGAATACCCATTGAATAGGGGAATGAAGTGTCAAATACTTTATCATAAGTAGCCGTTAATTTTTGGAGAATTTCTGCTAAATCATTTTGCTGTTGTCCGTTTAATTGGGTTAAATTTCCAATGCTTTCTCGACTAACAATCATCGTCTCGTAGGGCCAAACCGCCCAGAATGGGACGAGTGCGACGAAGCTATCATTTTCACAAACTATCCTTATTTTCTCCTTCAATTCCAGTTTCAAATAATCACTCAATAAGGTGTGTCCGTACTTATCGAAGTGGGCTTTTTGTTGTCGTGTTTCTTTTTCTACTTCTGTGGGAAGCGTTTCTTGCGCCCATATTTGCCCGTGCGGATGTGGGTTGGAGCAGCCCATGATAGCACCTTTATTTTCAAAAATCTGCACGTAATTGATGTATTCGCGGCTACCAAGTTCAAGATATTCTTTCGTCCAAAGGTCAATGACTTTGCGCAATTCGGGGATGCTCATATTACCCATCGTAAGATCGTGGCGAGGTGAGTAACAGATAACGCGACATAGCCCACGTTCGCTTTTTGCGACCAACAAATTTTCTTTATTAAAATCTCCTGTAGGTATATCGGGCGTAATCGCCATAAAATCATTATCAAATACAAAAGTATCTTTATAATCCGGATTGGTAGCTGCGCCGCCTGCGCGGGTATTGGTCGGGCAGAGGTAGCATTTAGGGTCGTACTGCGGGCGGGTGTCGGGCATGAGGGCTTCGACTTTGCCTTGCCACGGGCGTTTCATACGGTGTGGCGATACAAGTACCCAATCTCCTGTGAGAATATTGAGGCGGCGGTGGGTGTGGTCTGTTAAGTTCAAGTTTAAGACTAAGTTTAAGTTTAAAATACTACGACATCACAAAACTACGATACCAAAACACTAAATCAACGTTTTTCTTGCAGTTTTTCGAGGAACTATCATTACTTAAATAAATTTTTGGGTTTCTGATTTGTAAAAGAATAGATAATGATTTTTTATTAATTCTTACATTACCACCGCCAAAGGCGGTGGTAAATTTGGTTTTACCTATTTTTTAACCAAATTTTACAATTATGGGTAAATATCGTAAATTAAGTCATACTGTGTATAAGTGTGACTATCAGATAGTATAGACTCCAAAGTACCGTTATCGTATTTTAGAAGGGGATTTAGCCTCTGCGCTTCGTCGTGACATCTATTCGTTGAGTTCTATGAAAGAAGTAGAAATAGATGAATTAAACATTCAAGCTGATAATGTTTACTTGCTATGTTCAATTCCGCCAAAGTTGAGTGTGTCTTCTTATATGGGTTTTCTGAAAGGGAAAACAGCTATAAAAATCTTAAGAAGCTATCCTAAGTTACGCAAGAAGGTCTACTGGGACAACCACTTTTGGTTGCGTGGATATTTTGTAAGTACAGTTGGTCTTGACGAAGATTTGATAAGGCGGTATGTGAAATAAGAAAAAAACGAGAAAGACCAAGAGAACAGAAACTCTGGACAGTCATCCCTCTTTTAGAGGGTTCATTAAAGCCACCACCTCTGGTGGTGGTTGTTTACTTTTTTTGCGATGAGGATTGACATTTTCGACGTTGGCTGCTATGAAGTTTTGAATTCGTCAATAAGCTTTGAAGTATTTTCAGATAATTTTCAAGGTGTTTTGAATTGGATTTCTATTGTTATTGAGCCTCAGACAGACCTATCCATGTAGTCTTTCGCCAAACTGACGATGCGATTATTGATTTTGGCTTCCGGCTCGGCAAAATGCAGGACTTGTTGTTCGTGTACAACGCGGATGTTTTCCAATCGTCGGTATTGTTTCTCTGTCAGGATAATTTACAGGGATACCCTATGTAGCGCGGTCTGTAGACCGCATCATATTTTTTGCGTAGCAAAAAATGAACAGTCTACAGACTGTGTTACATATCCTCAATATCACAATTAATCAACAAAGCAATATTCATAAAAAAGAAAGAACCGACCTTATCTGTCTCAATTAAATCATTGATTATCAGAAAAGCATCAATAATGACCAGCGACACCAAAGCTGCAATAATCGCCTGCCGTCGGGTAGGAGAGGGGCAGTTGTGATAAATGTGTTCGCCTTTTACAAGAATGACGACTGTAAGTATTAAGAAAATAATCAGACCGGGAATCCCCTGGTCGGTGAGCATCATTAGGTAGTAATTGTGTATGCCGGAACGTTCGGGATTGTCGCTCACATAAGTCTCAAAACTGCTGACGGTGTATTGTTGGTAAAAATTCTGAAAATTACCCGGACCAAAACCCGTCAATAATTCTTCTTTCGACATTTGCACCGCAGCTACCCAACGATAGACGCGCTCCATCGTGGAAATATCTTCCATTTTGTAAGTCGCTTCGAGCAAGCTATTGAAATCGTAATGCGAAATCGTGGTTTCATAATTCGGTGCATAATCAAGGTATTTATTATCATGCGCCAAATAAATCACACCACCCAAGACCGCTACAAGCCCCAAACCTACGGCGATCTTCACTAATTTCAATCGAATCACCACATAAGCACCCACGCCCATCATCAACGCGACATACGCGGTACGTGTGTATGAGAGTTGGATGCCGATAAGAATGATTGCGCCGCCGATAATCACCATCCACCACGTCCGTGACCAGCGTTTGTACCAACCCTGAGCGACGATAACATAAGGCAAAAACAAAGATAACAAAGCCGCATACACCACATGATTATGATAGAACGGCTGCATCGCACGGTGACTATCTTTGAGGCTAAAACCTGACGCACTTTGCCGCATCAGTACGATACCAATCGTAATAAGTAGAGGAATAAAAAACCACCAGAATAATTCTCTCAGGTCTCTTTCATTTTTAATCAAAATGCCTGCAAGTATCACAAATACAAATACATACCACATTTTAGCGGTGAAAAACTTAACAGAAACCAGAAACAATTCGGAATTGAGCGTCGCAATAAACATCCATCCCAAATGCAGCAATAAAACCAACATCAAAGGATGTCGGAAAAAACGTCCATTGATGGTTTTTAAATTACCCAACAAGTAAAAAACACAAATAAGTGTCAAGCCAATTATCAGAGGTTCGGAAGGCAAATTGACCGAAAAAGCACCCGGAATATGTATTTCTGTGGAAAATGGAATACATGCAATCAGGAGATAGAATATTTTCCGAAAATCCACCACCGCAACATATACCACCAACAGACCCAAAGGCAATGCCATCAACGGGTAAAAACCCGTCACTAAGCCAAGCACTACTCCAATTAGCAATACAGTCGCGTATGCTGTATAAAGGTAATGATTAATGGATATGTTTTTGAAAAACTGCATGGTAGAGCCGTTAGGCTGTCGTAATTTCTTTCCAATTAATGTCCTTATAATAATCCAATAACAACACACCCAAACAACTCAAAATAAACGCAATCATCCCCACGCTCAATACCGTCAACGTGCGTCGTGGGCGTGAGCGCACTACAGGCGTACTTGGCGGCTCGGTGATATATAGCGAATAGACGTCTGTATCATAGACTGTTTGGTATTGAAAAGAACGGTCGCGTAGGAAACTGATTTCGTCTGCAAGGTCTTCTTGTCTTGATTCGAGCAGCATCACTTTTTCGCGTCCTTTATTAAATCGGTCAAGGTTGATTTTGCTGTCACTTTTTGGCGAGGTGAGTCCAAATAATTGATTTTCAAGGCTTTTAATTCTTGCCTGTAGCACTTTAATAGTATCTCTCGGTGCGCCGCCTGTGCTTTGAAGTGCTTCCAAACGGGCTTGTTTGGAGGCAAGTGCGGATTCAGTTTTAGCAACCAAGGTAGTTAAAAATTCTTCCTGTGAAGCCACACTTACAATACCATATTGCGCTCGTAGCAATCGCACACTATCAGATGAAGCATTATAAAGAGCCTGTTTATCCTTGATTTTTTGCTCAAATGAACCCAAGATTCGGCGTTGATTTTCTTTTGTCAATCGGTTGTTGATTTCATTGATTTTTCCGATGACTGCCCACACCATATCTTCAGTTTTTTCGCGGTCTATATCTTCAATTGAAATCTCAATCGCATCCTCCACATTCTTTTTGACTTTATATAATTCCAAAAAATCGTTGGTCACATAATGTGGTGCTTCCAACTCCGTTGAATCAATCTCATAGTGTGCATACAAGTCATATTTATCTACAATATAATTAATGACTTCCGGCGATTTAGCGATGTTCATAATGCGGTTGGTTTCATCTCTTCCCCCGAAAAAATTCATATTTTCATCCGCACCACCAAAGAGCGCACCCCGACTCGCAATACGTGGATTTGCAGGATAAAAAACGACTTTTGATTTATAATAATTCGGAATACCCAAACAATAAAATACCGCTATCAAACCTGCAATTGCTGAGGTTATAAT
>JAHDEO010000182.1:1443-12843 GCA_020628725.1 Saprospiraceae bacterium | reverse complement strand
ACTGAATTAGTTAATTCTTGCAGTTCATCCTTAAAATCTTTAAGGGAGATAGGCTTCTTTGAAAATGACAGTATGCTATATAAAAGCGCAGAACACTTTTTAACACATTTAAATACAAACTCAAAAATCCTTTTATCTAGTATGATATCGTGTGATTTTGAAGCCAAATACCAAAACGTTGATAAAGAAATAGGAGCCTTGAGTGAAGAATATAAATCGAAAAACTTAAGTGATAAAGATTCTAAATTATTCAATAGATTCGTTGATCTTATGGATAAAGCATTAGAAGGAGAGAGTTGGGAAGACATGTTAGTTAATTTTAATGAATCTATGGGTAAAATAGATAGACTACTCAATCATTTTAGCTTTGAAGATAAGGACTTAAAAAGAATAGTTGATTATCTTATTATAGAAACTAAAAATATGGTAAATGATATAAAAAAATGTCAAGATTACATTAGAATATCGGAAAAAACAGAAGATTCATTTATTGAGACAGATGTTAACTTTAATCAATTGTTAAATGAATCTGATAAGTTCTTAAAACGACATATAAGAGAGAGTATTTCTTCTTTGCACTATCGTGAATAGAATTGTTTTTAATTCACTACCACACACTATGAAAAAAATAATACTACTAACCATAATCCTAACCCTCCTCACAATAAACACATTCGCCCAAAAAAAGAAAAAAAACCGCAACACCACAACAATCACCACCAACCAAATAGACCAAACCCTCTACGATGCAATCCAATACCGCAACATCGGACCCTACCGAGGCGGACGCTCCTGCGCCGTAGCCGGCGTCCCCGGCAAGTCCAACTTATTCTATTTCGGCGCAACGGGCGGCGGCGTTTGGAAAACCCAAGACGGCGGACGCACTTGGGCGAATATCAGCGACGGATACTTCGGCGGTTCCGTCGGGTCAATAGCGGTGGCAGGCTCGGATGCCAACGTCATGTATGTCGGCGGTGGCGAGAAGACCGTGCGTGGAAATGTCTCCTACGGTTACGGTGTGTGGCGGTCAGAAGATGCGGGAAAGACATGGACACAAAAGGGCTTGACCGAGTCGCGGCACATTGCGCGGATTCGTATTCATCCGCAAAATCCTGATCTGGTGTATGCGGCGGTCATGGGCAATCTGTTTGCGCCCAATCCGCAGCGTGGCGTATTCAAATCTACCGACGGCGGTACGACTTGGCGCAAGGTTTTGTACGTCAACGACGAGGTAGGCGCAGTGGACTTGCTCCTCGACCCCAATAATCCGCGACACCTCTACGCCAGCACTTGGCGCGTGAAGCGCACGCCCTACAGCATGTCGAGCGGTGGCGAGGGTTCGGGCTTGTGGAAAAGCACCGACAGTGGCGAAACATGGACGAATATCTCCGAAAATGAAGGCTTGCCCGAAGGTATATGGGGCATATCGGGCGTGGCGGTCAGTCCGCTCAATTCGGAGCGCGTATGGGCGATTATCGAAAACGAAAAAGGCGGTTTGTTTCGCTCCGACGATGCCGGGAAAACATGGAAAAATCTCAACGACGAACGTGCTTTGCGCCAACGCGCTTGGTACTACACCCGCATTTACGCCGATACGCATGATGAGGATGTGGTATATGTAATGAACGTCTCTTACCACAAATCCAAAGACGGCGGCAAGACTTTCGCCTCCAAAAACGCCCCGCACGGCGACCACCACGACCTCTGGATTGCGCCCGAAGACCCCAAGCGCATGATTATCGGCGACGACGGCGGCGCACAAGTCACCTACGACGGTGGCGAGACGTGGTCCACCTACCACAACCAACCCACCGCGCAATTTTATCGCGTGACCACCGACAATCATTTTCCGTACAGAATCTACGCGGCACAACAAGATAATTCGACGGTCAGAATCTCTCACCGCACTTCCGGCAGCACGATTAATGACAGCGATTGGGAGCGCACCGCCGGTTGCGAGTGCGGACATATCGCCATTGACCCGACCAATAATGACCTCGTTTACGGCGGTTGTTACGACGGTTTTATTCAGCGTTATAATCACGAAAATGACCAGTCACTTGCCATAAATGTTTGGCCCGACAATCCAATGGGACACGGCGTAGAGGACATGAAGTATCGCTTTCAATGGAACTTCCCTTTGTTCTTTTCGCGGCACGATGCGACGAAACTCTACACCGCTTCCAACCACCTCCACGTCTCCACCGACAAGGGGCAATCTTGGCAAGTCATCAGCCCCGACCTCACGCGCAATGACAGCACGAAACAAGGCAGTTCGGGCGGTCCGATTACCAAAGACAATACGAGTGTGGAGTATTACTGCACCATTTTTGCGGCAGACGAATCGCCCCTCAAAGAAGGTGTGATTTGGGCAGGCAGCGACGACGGACTTGTACATCTGACCACCGACGGCGGCAAAAATTGGCAAAACGTCACCCCCTCCGCGCTGCCCGAATGGACGATGATTAACAACCTCGAACCTGACCCTTTCAACGAAGGCGGTTGCTACATCGTGGGTACGCGCTACAAACTCGGCGACTTCAAACCCTACCTCTACAAGACCGAAAATTATGGTAAAACGTGGCGCAAAATAGATAGCGGGATTGATGCCGGACACTTCACCCGCGCCCTCCGTGCCGACCCCGACAAGCAAGGCATGTTGTACGCCGGAACGGAATCGGGCATGTATATTTCATGGAATGACGGCGCAACTTGGCAGCCTTTTCAACTGAATTTGCCGATAGTACCGATTACAGATTTGAGGGTAAAAGAGGGCAATCTGATTGTCGCCACACAAGGACGCAGCTTGTGGGTGATTGACGACCTCACACCGCTTTACGATATTGATAATTCATTGAAAAATAAGGATTTACACGTATTTGCACCAAAAGCGAGTTATCGTATGCAAGGCAGACAAGCGAAAGATCCCGTAGGTGCAGGAACGAATCATCCGGGCGGTGTAAACGTGTATTATTTTTTGAAAAATGAATTGGAAAAAGAGGACACACTCACGATTAAAATATATGATAATTCAAATGAATTAATCAGCGAATTTTCCAATCACGCTGAAGAAAAAGCCTATAAAATTGAGCCGGAAAAAGGGTCAAATACCTTCAATTGGAATATGAGCTACCCGCCTGCCGAGAAGTTTGACGGGATGATTATGTGGTGGGGCAGTTTGAATGGTCCGAAGGCATTGCCGGGATCTTATACCGCCACATTCACGCTGAATGGTGCAGCACAATCGCAACCTTTTGAGATTCAAATAGACCCACGCGCATCGGGCATGAAGGATTTACGGGCGCAATTTAATTTTATCACAGAAATCAGAGATAAAATTTCGGAAGCACATACGGCGATTAAAAATATACGTTCTATCAAAGACCAACTCGCCCCGTACAAAAAGCAATTCAAAGAAAAAGAAGACCTAATTAATGAAATAAAAGACACCGAAGACCGCCTCACCAAAATCGAAGAAGCCTTGTATCAAACCAAAAATCAAAGTCGCCAAGACCCGCTGAATTTCCCGATTCGCGTCACCAACAAACTCGCACATTTGACTTCATTATATCAAAATAGCAACTTTGCACCACCCCAACAAGCCTTCGACGTAAAAACGGAATTGAGCGCAGAAGTGGATGATTTATTGAAGCAATACCAAGCGATTTTGGATGCGGATATTCCGCGTTTGAATGGCTTGATTAAAGCGCAAGCTCCTGAACCGATTAGCGTTGAAGAACCGTAGCGTAATGCCCCCGGCTTGCGCCACGTACTACTCGCAAAACTAACGCGGCGCAAGCGGGACGCATTACGCTACGGCATTTAATTTTGCTGTATAGTAATCCCAAAACAATTAGGGGCAGGACAAGGGCAAACCGTAGGATTAGTAGTCATCGGCAAACTCTCCACACTTGCACAAGTACTATCTCCACTATCCACACACCTTGCAATGACGGTCATGGGATTGGCGTTGCTATAAGTTGGTGCGGTATTGCTCCAAGTGATGCCGCCGTCGGTACTCCACTGTGCGGTATTGCCGGTTTCGCAGGGCGTGGTGAGGGTAAAACTGCCTGGTGTATTGGCATCGCAGTCATTGTCGGTCACACCAATTTCGGGCGGATTGACGTAATTGACACAAATATTCATGGTCATTGTAAAGGCACCGCATTGTGCAAGTCCACCACCTTGTGAGCTTAGTGTGAACGTGCCGCAACCATTATCTGCATCCACAATAATAATCGTATTATCACAAGCATCGTATTCCAAACCGGCATTACTGACATCGGCACTCCAAGTACCTTCGCATACGATACCATCGCAAGCGAGAATATCCTGTAAGAACAAAGTATCGGCGGTAGCGGCGGTACAAATTGTGGTATCAATCACCGTAGTGGCACTCAAGGGACAGCACTCCGTCACGACACCGATACCTTTGGGGAAGTCGCCTTTTATATGCACACTTTTATCGGGCAGGTACGCCAAATCCGTATCAAAAGCGGCGACACAGTCATCCAGTGAGGATACATATAAAAGCCCTGACGATTGGCTGTAAGTAATGCCTCTCGCACCTGCCCAGTTGAGGTTGTCACCCACAATGTTTTCTGTACTGAAATCAACCGCCGACTGCGACCATATCCCCGTGGTCCTTTCCCATTTCAATATAGAAGAAGGCGGGTCGTATCCAAAATTATCAGAAACAACGACATACATATTTCCCGCATCATCAAATACAATACCCTGTGCTCTTGGGTTGATATAGCCCGCGAGCGATATAGCGGGGTCGTTGGCAGCCAAAGTATTTATATTTACAACATCGGTAATACCGTTTCCGAATCCGCCGCAATCTCCGCCTACGGCAGGCCACGAAGGGTCGTATAAGTTGCCTGTTTTTACAGTCATTTCATTGGTGCCGTACCATTGTCCGTCAAATTCATTATAGGTAAAGCCCCAAAAATAAGCATCCCACAGACAGCCCAACTCTTCTCCCGTACAGATGTCAATGGCTATCAAACGTCCATTCGGATAGTTCGCACCTCCAGTGTCAGGGTTAGTTGTGGCAGGTACATATAATATGCCGTCTTGGATGAAATGATTGAAGCCGAAATATCCGTTCGCGACATTATCAATAGGGAGAGTTGTAGGGTCGGCATCTACCTTAGTGCCGTCGCAGGTAAATTTTTGGACAGAATTGCCATTGTCTCGCTGACTGATATACAAATATCCGTTGGCATCGCCCGCTATGCCATGCGGACCGTCCACTATACCATTGGCATTGAGCCAGGGCATTCCGTTTTGTGCATCGCCGATTTCGACGAGTACCGAATCGGTTACTTTAAATTTTTCTACATAATCCAATCCGGTGTCATTGAGATAAATGTAATCTGTGCAGTCGCAGGTTTGAGCCGCAGAAGTATTTGGCATCAATAATACACTTAACGATATTATTAATATTAAAAATGTATATTTTGTGAAATGTGAAAAATAAAAAGTCTTAGCAGTACATTCTTTTTCAATCATTTTTTTTGTTTTTAGGGTGAAGCTCGGATGAATGAGTATATTTTTCATAGTAGGATAATTTATTAATATTTTTAATCCTATATTTTGAAATTATATTAATTTGAATGATGTGTTTCTGTATTTACACTAATTGAAATTTTTATTATTTAATTTTATGCAAAATGAATTTACATAATATTTAAACTAATAAAATATTAATTAATATGTATATGCTTGGATATTTATTGATTAAGTAGTGTGCGACTAATGCTTAATTGCATTGAACTACGGAGTATGTTTCGCTAAAAGATTTTAACTCCTAGATGAGTTTCTGATTTAATTGTACGAAATATCTTAAAAAAAGATTCAAAAAGCAAGATTTGATACTACCTGTAAGCTTAGGTATGAAGGAGATAATGAAACACTTCATTCTTTCTATAAATTGGCAGGTAATTGCGTTGATATATTGAACGAATGGAAAGAAGAAAATGCATAATTTGAGGCGCGAAGTACCGGATTGATTAGTATTGAAAATAAGTGATTTTTGATTTTTGATTGCGTTGAAGTTAGATGAATCCAAAATCAAAAATCACTCAATCAAAAATCACAATACCCCCGCCGCTTCCTTATACAACACATTCAAAACCGTCTGCCCGACGGCTTTAAGCGTTTGTTTATCAATGACACTCATATCATCTTTGTGGGTATGCCAATAATGTCCAAATCCCGTCTCGCTCGTCACAGGGCGATTGATAATGTCAATCATTGGAATTTTGGCAATTTGATTCACATACAAATGGTCGTCTGTTACACCGGGAGCTTTGGCGAAATCAAAGTAACTGCTATAACCTGCTTTCTGTGCTTCCGTCCAGACCTTGTTGACGACATCAGGGGCGTATTGCATCGACACTTCCTCACGCGGAAAACGTGCATTTTTCGAGCCCACCATATCCAACAATATACCGTACATGGCACGATAATCCGATTGATGTTTGTTGCGCGACCAGTGTTGCGAACCTAAGCACCAAGTATCTTTTTGTTCGGGAAAACCGCCGCCGCCGCGTGGCTGCCCGATGTCTTCTGCGTCAAAAAGCACGATGTCTACACCAAGCCCTTCGATTTTGTGTACATCCAGATTACGGGCAATTTCGAGCAATACACCCACGCCACTGCCGCCGTCGTCTGCGCCCAAGATGGGTTCCATGCGCTTGTTGGGGTCAGCATCCCATTCCGCCATATGGCGCGAATCCCAATGTGCTGCGAGTATCACGCGACGCTTGGCATCGGGATTATAAACCGCAATGATATTTTGTGCGCGAAGAATTTCTCCGGTATAGGCTTTCAGGTCGGCGTGTTGCACCACGACTCGCGCGCCAATGGCATGAAATTCACGTTTCAACCAAGCTGCACACGAATCATGCGCCGGAGAATTCGGCACACGCGGTCCAAAAGAAACCTGTTTTTCGATAAACCGATACGCCATATCTTCGTTAAACACCGGAATATCTATCGTAACAGGCGCAGAAGAAGGGGGAGATTTGGAATCATTTTTACAAGAAAAACAACAAATCGTTATTAAGAGGCATATGATAAATTGGGAAGAAATTCTTATCGACATAATAAATTAGACTTGAGACTTGAGACAAGAGGCAAGAGATGCGAGAGAAGAGATTTTTATGTTTCTCTCGTCTCGTATCTCTTATCTCATGTCTTTCGTCTCATATTTTTTAACGAACTTGCGCCGCAAATTTAACGACAAATTCTAAATTCAGCATTTAAACACAAATTAATGTTAGATAAAGTTCATAGTTGGTTAGCCGTCCACCGTCTACCGTCCACCGTCTACCGTGTTGCTCTCGTGTCTCTTGTCTTATGTGGTTGCGGTGTGCCGAAGGCTTCATTCACTCATTTAAATACAACGTATGAAGCACCCGCTTTGGTTGAGTTTGAAAATACTTCGACGGGTGCGGAGGCTTACGAATGGGACTTTGGCGATGGCAATATGTCCGATACCATTTCGCCCATTCACCAATACAAAAATTCAGGAAATTACTTGGTGACATTAAAAGCAGAAAAAGGCGAACAATCGACTGTTTATCAAGAATATGTCGCTATACGTGCTCCGCAGGATTGTACCATAAAATTAGAGACAGAATTTGGTGATATGACCCTCGTATTATTCGATGACACACCGGAACATCGCGATAATTTTTTAAAATTAATCAGCCAGCAATATTATGATGAAGTATTATTTCATCGCGTCATTCCCGGCTTTATGATACAGGGCGGCGACCCTGATTCGCGTGGAGCTTCGCAGAGCAAACGAATTGGTACAGGCGGTCCGGGCTATACCGTTCCCGCAGAATTTTCGCCTCAGCGTGTACATGTACGCGGCGCACTCGCGGCAGCACGAGACAATAATCCCGAAAAGGCGTCTTCAGGTTCACAATTTTACATTGTACATGGCAATAATTGTACAGATGAAAGATTGGATAAAATCGAACAAGAACGTGGCTTTCGCTATACGCCCGAACAACGCGCGATGTACCTCAAAATGGGCGGCACACCTCAACTTGATAGAGAATACACCGTATTCGGTATGCTCATAGATGGCTTTGATGTATTGGATAAAATTGCCGTTACCCAAACTAAGAATGATCGCCCGACAAAGAATATTTCCATGAAAATCAGGGAAGTATACTAATGTAGCGCAGTCTGTAGACCGTGATTTATTTTTTGCGTAGTAAAAAATGTGTGCGGTCTACAGACCGCTTTACGTGCAAATGCCTATTTTGTGAAAGATTTTAACACGAATGCGGTCTACAGACCGCGCTACTGCACGCATTATGAGAATTGCTATTCGCCCCCTTTTGGTATTAATAATCTCTTTATTAATAAGTTACACACTTTCAGCTCAACAAACAGGTTCGATAAACGGTACAGTTACGGATGAAAACGGACAAGCATTAATCGCTGCTACAGTTTTCCTGCAAAATACAACGATTGGTACAACTACCGATATTAACGGTAAATATCAAATTTCCGATATTAAGCCGGACACGTATACCTTGGAAGTTAGTTACGTCGGCTTTACTACAACTCGGCAAACTGTTCTTGTAGAAGCGGGAAAAACGACAACAACCGATATTCAACTCGGAGAAGACGCCTTGCAAATGGAAGAAGTGGTCATCACAGGAACTTTCGATGAACGCACCAAACTCGAATCCAGCGTAGCCATTACCACACTCAATACAGAATTAATCGAACAACGCAGTCCGCGTGGTACGGGCGATTTGCTGGCGGCAGTACCGGGTACGTTTGTGGATGGCTCGTCGGGGGAAATAGGCTCGCTCGTGTATGCGCGTGGACTCGCGTCTGGCGCGCGTGGTTTGCCGGGATTTCACTACGTGTCTTTGCAGGAGGACGGGCTGCCTGTTTTGAGTACACAATATCAATTCAACTTCGTGGATATGCATCATCGGAATGATGCTACGGTCGGGCGTTTTGAGGGGATTCGTGGTGGTAGTGCGTCTATCGCTTCGGGCAATGCGCCGGGGGGTATTTTCAATTTCATTTCAAAAGAAGGTACGGAAACAGTCGAAGGCTTGGTCAAATTACAAGGTGGCATTCAAGGCAATGGAAATCCTTTTACTCGCGCCGATTTCAACATGGGCGGACCACTTAATAAAACAGGCTGGTATTCCAATTTTGGTGGTTTTTATCGCTTCGATGAAGGCGCACGCGACATTCCTTATAATGCCAATGTAGGCGGACAATTAAAGTTCAATCTGGTGCGTAAGCATGATAAAGGTAAATTGAAATTTTATGGCAAATTTCTCAATGACCGTGTGACCCGCTTTGGGCATATTCCTGTCGTCGGCACAGGTACAGATACACCACTTGAAAGCCCCGATACCTATTCCAATTTCGATTTGAATTACAGCGCATTTTACCCAACATATAAGGCGGATAATATACCTGATGGGGAGCAATTTCGCACCAATCCAAGTACTACACGCAGCTACGATTCGGATAGGGGAGTGGAGACGATGAATGCTTCGGTCGGTACGTCATTGAGTTATGATGTGGGGAGAGATTTTATCATTAAAAATAATTTAAAATATTCATATGGAAAAGTAAATTACTTTCAATATGCCGGAAATGTGGTCTTAGATACCGAGACGGGTTTATTCGATTTTTATGGCTTTCCGCCTTTAGTCGCGGCTGTTTTGAATGATTTTACTTACACAGATACGCAAACAGGGGAAGTGTTATACAATAAAAATGATGATATAAATCTCATTGGAAATCAAATTTATGCGGGAGCAGCCTTACACTCGCGAAATTACGTGCATGATTTTATTAATCAATTTTCTGTTACCAAAGAATTGAATGACCATCGTTTTACGGCGGGAGTTTACGCTTCGGCGGCTTGGATAGATGTCCTGTGGAATGGTGATGCATTGCTCGGCACGCTCAATGCCAATTCGCGGACTTTCCACGTAGGTCATTTCAATCTTTTTGACCCCGATAATCCCGAACGTGCTTCATTGGATTTCTCCGATCCGCAAACGGGTGTCATCGCCTACGGTTCGCAATACAATAATAATCAAGCCCTTTCGTCTACGATTGCTTTGTTTGGAAATGAGGTGTGGGAAGTCACGCCGCAACTCACGCTTGACGCCGGATTGCGCTACGAAACTGTCATTCACAACGGCAAAAAAGAGCGATACGATGTTGCCAATGAAAGCCTTCCGTCAACGGGCTTATTGGCAGGAGCATTTCAAGTGCCGGATGGCATTGACGGCGATTACTCCTCCTTTTACGATGCGGGTACGCGCTACGGTACGGGAGAATACGATGATTATCAATTCAATTACAGCTACTTGTCGGGTTCGCTTGGCTTGAATTATAAATTGAATGAAGGATTGGCAACCTACGCGCGTTTCACACGCGGCAACAAAGCACCCGAATTGGGTTATTATATTTTTAATTTTGAAAATCAGGAAATTACAAAAGGATTTACCGAAAAAATATACATGGGCGAACTGGGGGTAAAATTTCGCACACGTCCCTTCGCGCTATTTTTGACAGGTTTTTATTCCCAAATGAACGACGTCGCATTCCAACTCGTCGTGCCCGGACAGGACGGACTATTGGTCTTTACGCCCACCACATTTAATGATATTCAAACACTCGGCACAGAGATAGAAGCCTTTGCGCATCTCACTAAAAATCTCAACTTCCGCCTGAGCATGACCCTCCAAAATCCACGTTTTGCCGACTTCACTTATTATAATATCAACGGTACTGCCGACCCTGTTTTTATTGGCGATGTGCATCCCGAAAATCCCAATGTGCCGGGTATCAGTCCTTATTTGGATAACGATGGTGATGTCGTTGAAGCAGGCGCGCCAAGCGATGATTTTACGGAAGATTTCAGTGGTAATGCGGTAAGCGATGTCCCGAAAATGATGGTCGATTTCACAACAACTTACAAATTAAGCCGCTTCAATATTTTTGCGAATTGGCGATACACGGGCGAGCGTGCCGCCAATCGACGCAATACGCTCACGCTACCCGCTTTCCACGTATTCAATGCAGGTGCAGAAGGTAAATTGAGTGAACGTATCACCCTTGCAGTCAAGGTGAGCAACATCTTCAACTCTGCCGGATTGATGAACTTCGACGGACTTGGCTTTCTCGGTCAAACGCCCGAAGATGTCACCCAAGACCTCATCGAATCCAATGCCATTGCGGATAATCCGCATCCGTATTTTGTGCGTCCGATTTTGCCGCGTATGGTGAGTGGTACGGTGAGTTATAAGTTCTAAAAGCAAAGTAGCGGGGGCGGTTCATTTAAAAAAAAAATCTTGCGTGAATGATTAACAGATCTAATTTTAT
>JAHDEO010000182.1:0-1433 GCA_020628725.1 Saprospiraceae bacterium | reverse complement strand
AAACACACAGACCGCGCTACTTTACACAAGTTGTTCGTAATGAAGCTGTTTTAAAAGCGGATGATTTTGAATCTTTTGATAAGTTTTCACCAATTCTTCATTTTTCAAAAAAGCAAATTTACGACTTGCATCAATATGTTCTACCGCTTTTTCAATCGTCGGCATTTCGGCAGGTAATTGAATAAAATCAGTGACTGTTTTCAAAATCGGCGCAGGTGTTTCCAAAAAATCCTCGTAACGAATGTGCATCACATCATCACGATAGGTATCAGTCAGCGACAAGGCTTTTCGGACATAGACTTCCCAAAGTTTCACCCCTTCCTCCAAATGCAACATGCGCGGCGAAAGGGTTTGAACGGTTTTATAATCCAAAAATTTTAAAATTTTGACAAAGAATTTCAACTTAGCATGTTCCCGAATCATCAACTCGCGTTCGCGGAGACTTTGAGCTACGTCGATGGGATTGCGATAAATATGCAGGATTTTTGCATGGGGAAAAATGCGTTTCCATACATCAATCGTGATCGTCGTGCGCGGGTCTTTCCAACCCCAAGGAATATCTAAATCACCAATATTTTTAACCTTAGAATTTTGACTTCTGCCCAAGTATTTTTTGCGTCGCTTACCTGCCAATTCACCCTGAACGATAGGAATCGCCTTTTCGAACATAAACTCGTCCATGAATTGATAGTTATACACATTATCCCAACTCGCATTGGACTGATACAACAACCAATCATTGATGCTGATAAAATACATGGACTCATGCAGGTTAAACGGGTCCAAATCTTTACCTACAAAAAGCCCCAATTCTTTTAAAAGCATCGTCAACATAGACGTGCCGGAACGGTGCATACCGATGATGATTACAGGAGATTTCATTTATTAGTGCGAAGTATAAAAGCTATGTGAAAAGCGACAAAGCTAAAGAAATTTTATAAAAAAGCCCTTCAAATTGGCTGCGGTCTACAGACCGCGTTACGGGCGTTGCTTCCACTTAAAATTCCAAGTCACCGATGGAATAATCGGAAACAGCGACACCTTATACGCTTTCAGTACCGCCGTACCACTCAGCGCATCTTGTTCAGGACTGAAATAGGTGAGAAAGACATTCCTGCGATTATAGACATTACTGCTTAACATGAGTTACTTATACATTACGAACAAAACACCATATATTGTTTGATATTTGTCATATTCTTTTTAGAATTCGCAGAATGTGTTAACAAAAATTTCAATCTAAGAATATTCCATTGTATATTAGAGGCTGTTTAAAATTATTTTTTTGATGAATATGAAATGTGTTTTCCGTCCAGATGAAGCTCATTTTGAGGATTACCCCGATAACTATCGGGGAGCTACATGACGAAAATAGCTAAAATATGGGCGGAAAAGACGTTCATATTTACAATGCAAATAATTTTAAGTAAGGG
>JAHDEO010000181.1 GCA_020628725.1 Saprospiraceae bacterium | reverse complement strand
ACCATTCACCGTAGCGTTTGGAGAGTTAGCGTCAGGTACGAAAGTGACACCTGCCGGTCCACTCCATGTTCCTGTTTCGCCGTTAGCGGGAGTATTTGCTGAGACCATGAAACCATTTTCATCACATACTTCCTGACCATCCGCAGTTGAAATGGTGGAATTGGTCGTTACTTCATTATTCGTGATGATGACACACGCCTGTGTAGGTGGGCAATCGCCGCGCGAAATTGTCCAGCAAATTTCATTATCACCGGGCTGTAAACCATTAATCGTCGTGGTCGGGCTGTTGAGGTCGGTGAAGGTGACGCCCGGAGGTCCACTCCATGTTCCTGTCTCGCCATCGGCGGGTTGATTACCTTCTATTGTGAAATTATTTTCGTCACATACTTCTTGTGCGTTTGTAAATATTTGGGCGTCTGTCATCACCATATTATTGACGAGGGTCACGGAGGTGACTTTGACGGGACAATTACCGCGTGAAATAGTCCATGTCAATTCATTATCACCGGGCTGTAAGCCGCTAATCGTGGGTGACTCCGAATTAGGAGAGAAAGTAACACCCGGAGGTCCTGTCCAAGTACCTGTCTCCCCCGGAATGAGTTGGTTGGTGAGGTTGGCGAAGAGGTCTTCAAAGCCATTTGTTTCACAGCTAATTAATACAGAAAATGGCTCAATTTCCGGTTCGGTGATGACTTCATTATTAGTCACTGTAATCGAGGCAGGATTTGCGGAACAGCCTTCTTTTCTGATATTCCAGAAAATAACGTTGTTACCCGGTACAAGTCCGTTAGCGATAGCATTGGGATCATTGATATTAGGTGAGAATGTCACTGATGCATTATTGGCAGACCATGAACCTTCTTCGCCGGGATTGAGGTCGGTATTGGCAGCGAGTTGAAAGCCGTTTTCATCACAAACTTCCTGATTATTATCAGTCGTAATAATAGGTGTTGTCGTTACCTCATTGTTAATCAAGGTGATAGACGTACTACTACACGGAATCCCATTGGAATCGAAAATCGTCCAAGTGATGATATTCGGTCCCGGATTGAGATTGGTGATAAAAGTACTTGGTTCGTTTCCGTCTACGAAAGAAGTATTACCCGGGCCTGTCCATAGTCCGGTTTCGCTGCCTTCCGGCTCTTGTGCGGATACCATAAAAAAGTTGTCGCAAACCTCCGTTTGGTCGGGCGTGAGAATGACCGCATCACATGGTGCGTTGTCATTCGCATGAATGTCTGAAACAACTGTTAGTGTGAATGAAAGGAGTAACAATAAAGTATAAACCTGCCTCATTGTATTGTGATTAGTGACTGGTGATTGGTGATTGGTTGTTTTTTATTATATAAAAAACTGATTATCAATACTCACCATAAATACAAATAGAAAAAAATCCTTTAGGTGTGGGGAATACATCATGCATTCGGGCATCAAGTTAAGATTTGTTCGGGGATTAAGCAACAAATTTCGGAAAAGGTTGGGCAGTAGTCAGAACATGCCGTGAAATAAAATTTAAACAAATGTATGATTTGTTAATTTTTTGTTAATAAATAAATGCTTGTTAAATAACAATTCCTTAATCTGTGTACTATCTTTGTTTTTGATATTTCAAACTAATTTCGCGTTTGAATTTCTTTAAATTCTTAATGAATGAGTGAATGAATTTTGAATGAATGAATTGCTTGTTTTTAGTTAAGTGATGATGACAAAATAATTCTCTCAAAAAAATCACCTTGTCAAATAATTTATTCTCATTTCTTCACTCATTGATAAATTATGGATCTTTTTATCAAAAATCATTTCTCACGTATGAAAAAATCACAACTATTTAAAACAATTGGTTTATTGCTGATAATGAGTATACTATCAGCAGCTATTTTTGCTCAGGGAGTCACGACGGCTTCTGTTAGCGGAACAATCACGGACACGACCGGAGAACCGCTAATCGGCGCTACGGTGATTGCAGTACATACGCCATCAGGTACTCAATATGGTGCTGTGACACGTATAGATGGCGGATATACGCTGCCTGCCATGCGCGTGGGCGGACCTTACACGATTACGACCTCTTATGTAGGATTTCAAGATGCCGTAGTAGAAAATGTTTTTCTATCACTTGGTCAGGATTTGAATCTGAACAGCAAACTCTCTGACGGTGCAATCGCACTCGAAGGTGTCACAGTAGTGGCTGAAAAAGGTGGTTTGCTTAACTCAGAACAGACAGGCTCAGAAACGATGATAGGAGAAGAGGCTATCAACTCTATACCTACGGTAAATCGCGATTTTAATGATTTTATCAAACTGACGCCTGAAGCTTCTACAACGGATGATGGCGGTATTTCGATTGCAGGTACGAACAATCGCTACAATTCGATTTTTATTGACGGAGCAGTAAATAACGATGTTTTTGGACTTTCGGACCAAGGAACGAATGGCGGACAAACAGGTATCACACCGATTAGTATTGATGCGATTGAGGAATTTCAGGTCGTACTTGCGCCTTACGATGTTCGTTTGGGTGGTTTTGCAGGTGGTGGTATCAATGCCGTCACTCGTAGTGGTTCAAATAATTTTGAAGGTTCTGCCTACTTTTTCACACGCAATGACAATTTAGTGGGGAAGACACACCGCTTTGTATTTGACCCGAATCAAGAATTGAGCGATAGCGAAGCCGCAGATATGCGTACTAAGGTGGCTGATTTTTCGGCAAATACTTACGGATTCCGACTTGGCGGACCACTCAAGAAGAACAAAGCGTTTTTCTTTGTAAATGCCGAATTGCAACGCGACCAAACGCCACAACCTTTTGATTTTTCTAATTATGACGGCAACTCAACCGAAGCTGAAATCAATGCATTGGCAGATTTTCTACGCAATACTTATGGCTACGACCCGGGCGGTTTTTTGAATAACACCCGCGAATTGAGAGGGGAGAAAATACTCGCTCGTTTGGATTTTAATATAAGTGATAATACGAAATTGAAATTGCGCCACTCTTACACAAGAGGTACATCCGTAGGACCGAGCAGTTCGAGTAATCGCACGATTAATTTTTTAAACGGTGGTATCCTTTTCCCAAGTACGACCAACTCTTCTGCGGTAGAGCTGAATAGCATTTTTGGCTCGTCGGCTTCTAATGATTTAATCATTGGTTTCACAAATGTATTTGATGACCGCGACCCGATGGGCATGGATTTTCCGCGTGTGACTATTTTTGACGGTAGTGGTCAGATTCGATTCGGAAGTGAGGTCTTTTCTACGGCAAATCAATTGAGACAACGCATATTCACGCTGACTGATAATTTCAGTTTATACAAAGGAAGACACACGATTACGCTCGGTACGCATAATGAGTTTTATAATATCTATAACCTATTTATCCGTCAGAATTTTGGTGAATACGACTTTGGTTCTGTCAATGATTTTATCTCAGGTGCGCCTCCGCTTGAATACGTGAGCAGCTACTCATTGGTCGATGATTTGCGTGGTGACGGCTCAGAAGCCGGTGCGAATTTTAATGCCATGCAACTTGGTTTTTATGTTCAAGACAGATTTGCAGTGAGCGACAGATTTAAATTGACTTATGGCTTGCGCCTTGATATTCCGTTTTTCGTAGATGAGCCTGTGGCGGATGAGAATTTCAACAATAATACCCTCCCTCTTATACGCGATGCCTATGCGGGTGAGACAGAAATCTTGGATGCATTGGACGGTGCAGAAGCCGGACAATTGCCGCAAGGCGCATTGATGTTGAGTCCGCGATTGGGCTTCAGTTATGATGTCAATGGCGACAAAGCGAGTATCATACGCGGTGGTTTGGGTGTATTTACGAGTCGTGTACCTTTTGTGTGGCCCGGCGGTTCATTTGCCAACAACGGCTTGACTATCGGTGGTACGTTTTTCAATCAGTTTGATTCTACTTTCGTCTTCAATCCTGACATTGCGTCGCAACCACAAGCGACTGATTTTGGTGCTGCTGATGCTGTTCCTTCCGGTCAGATTGATTTCTTTAGTAAAGACTTCAAATATCCGCAGGTGTTCCGTGCTAATTTGGGATATGACCAAAGTCTACCGGGTGGTTTTGTAGGTGGTTTTGATGCCGTTTACACCAAAACATTGAATAACGTTATTTATTATAATGTCAATATCAAACCAAGTACCGAGAACCTCGCAGGAGCAGACAATCGTCCGATTTTTAACCGCTTTGATGAGATTGATGATACTTACACAAGAATTATCCTAGGGGATAATACTAATAAAGGCTACGGATACAACTTTACGATACGTCTTGACAGACCTTTCGACAATGGCTTATTGGCAAGTATTGCCTACTCTTACGGTGATGCTTTTGCGATGAATGATGCCACTTCTTCGCAGAATTCATCGCAATGGAGAAATATGGAAAATACTGCCGGACGTAACTACTTGGATATTTCTCGTTCGGATTTCTCTGCCGGTGCGCGTGTTAATAGTTTGGTTTCTTATCAAAAAGATTTCAATGATTTTATCGGGATTACGGCTGCTTTATTCTACGAAGGACGTTCAGGACGTCCATTCTCATATATCTACAACGGGCGTGTGGTGAATGACGATTCAAGGTTCGGCGATATGATTTTTGTACCTGCCGATGCCAGTCAAATCCAACTACTTGATATTACGGATAGCAACGGTGAAGTCACACTTAGTGCAGCTCAACAATGGGCAGACTTGGATGCTTTCATCAGCAATGACGACTACCTCAATTCGCGCAGAGGGCAGTATGCAGAGCGCAACGGTTCACGTTTGCCATTTGAGCATAACTTTGACCTCAAACTCGCGCTCAATGTAGGCGCAAAAGTTAGCGAAACGACCAATAAGCTTCAGATTTCATTGGATATTCTCAACTTCGGTAATTTGCTCAACCAAAACTGGGGAGCGAAATACTTCACGAGTTTTGACCAAGCTACACTGATTGATTTTGAAGGTATTGATGATAGTAGCGGAGAGAATATTCCAACTTATACATTCAATAAACCTAACGGTGATATTTGGAATGTAGCGGATTTTAGCTCGCGTTGGAGAATGTTGCTTGGTGTAAGGTATATCTTTGAATAGAAAAATACATACCACAAGTACTTAAAAATCCCGACCAATTGTGGTCGGGATTTTTTTATTTTAACTTAAAAAATCGCATTAACTTCTGTAACATACTTTTGCTTTCCGATTATTGTTTTTCTTCTTCTTTATGGAAGATTAGAGTGGTCAAATGACTGTATAGTTTGCGCCTTTCTTGCATAAATTCTCTGATGGCTATTGTTCCCAAATTTCGTTGTTGTGTTAACTTTCTGAGTTTACATCGCAGTTCCAATACTTCCCACTCTAAGCTGCTGAATTTCTTTTTTTCCAGTTTCGGAGAAAGTTCTATAAGTACTTCCTTCATCTTATTTTCTGACAATAATTTTTGTAGACGCAATCTCTCCGGGTTATTATTTGCTCCTTTGTAAATTACCGCCATTTCTTTTTTGATACGTGAAAAAACACCACCAATTTCGTATCTGTTCTTATTTCTGAACGTATCTTTTGTTTCTATCTCAATCTCCAAATCCTCCAATTCAATTCCTTTATTAAGACAACTATTTAAATCCTCATTATAATAACTGTAAAAACGCTCACAAAATGCCAAACCCACTTCAAATCTTTGTTCATCAGCAACACGAGATAAGTCTCTATATTTTATAATTTCGCTAAATATTTCATCATAATTTTCGGGATTAATTTGTTCTTTTTCTCTTATCAATTTTTCTATCAGAGCATCCAGCTCGGCTGCGATTTCATCGCTTATTTTCTTAGCATTTTCCTTTTGGAAAATCCCCAAGTTATCCATAGAATCGAAGTTGCTCTGATAGGCTAATAACGAAATAACATCTTTTTTTACATAGGAATCATATTCACCAAAATACTCGCTGATAATATCCAGCACCTGCTCGGCTTTATTCAAAATCTCTTCGGGATTACTCAGAATATCTTCGGCACTTGGAAAAAAAAGGCTGTTTTCAGGTTTTCTGTAAAAATTTCTTTGTTCATCTTTAGAAGCTACTTTATGAAGTGTTTAAATTATCCTTACAAAGATATTTTTTTTTGCGCACAAATGTTTTTCTAATAAAAATGCTACATTTGAAATAAAATTTAACCATTCTCCAATAATACTCGTAAAACAACTATAATACACTTTATTTCTTAGATGGAAATTATGAAAAAAATTAATTGCATTATGTTAATTGATGATAATGAAGCGACGAATTTTCATCATCAAATCATCATAGAAGACGCCGACTGTTGCAATGAGTTGGTTGTTTTTGAATATGCAGATGAGGCTTTGCAATATTTGAAAGACGACAATAAAACTGCTCCGACTGTCATTTTCCTTGACATCAATATGCCGAGAATGAATGGTTGGGAGTTTTTGGATGAATACAAGAAATTAGGAGAGCATCGAAAAAGCCAAATAGTGATAGTCATGCTCACTACGTCACTCAATGAATCCGACAGAGAAAGAGCCGCAAACATCAGCGAAGTAGCCGATTTTAAACATAAACCACTTATGGAAGAAATGTTGGAAGAATTACTCCAAAAGCTATGACTTGCCCACACAATTAAAATATTACTCAAAACCTCAATAAACACATGCAACATTGACACTCAAAGCCCGTATAATATGGATTGACATAAAGGTGCATTTAGAATATCGCTTGCTGAAAATCAATATATTATAATTTTCAGTTTACACAATTCTAAATATACTCTCAATAAAAAATATCCATATCTTGAATAATTGCAGTACCATACAGCCGCAGGCGAATGTTTCTTCATGCGAATTGGAGCAAATGAAATCAAAAATCAGAATGTTCCAACAAGCTGAAGAACTGGCAGGTATAGGAAGTTGGGAATACATGCCGGCTACCGACGAACTTACTTGGTCAGATGGCATGTACACCATGTTAAATGTCCCAAAATGCCAACGATTTGATTTAGAGGCTTGTACAGCCAATTTTGTGGCTTCTGACCAACAAGGTGATTTTCTACAAAAGATTAAGGAAAATGCCAAAAACGGAGATAAAGAATTTACCTTTCATTATGAACTGGAAATTGATGGTGATTTCAAATGGTTTGAATTGAAAGGCAAACCAACCAAGAATAAAAAGGGAGAGATAGTCAGCATACTAGGCACACTTCAAGACAGGACTGAAGCTCTTTACAATTCCAAGGAACTTAAACGCCTCAAAGCAGCCATTGCACAAGTCAAGCAAAAGAACCGTCAGCTCGAAGAATTCACCTACATCGCTTCTCACGATTTACAAGAGCCAATCAATATTATCCAGAATATGGCGGGAAATATCCTTAAAATGATGGAATCTCCCGATATGAGAACTCAAAAAAGCATTCAGTATCTTTTGGGGGCTTCCGAACACATGAAACGACAAGTAAGGAGCCTGATGGATTACGCCAAAATTGGAAAAGACAGCAAATTAACTACGATAGATTGCCAACAAATTGTCAATGATGTTCTATCAAAACTGCAACAAGAAACAAAAACCGCAAATGCCAATATTAGCATAGTACAACTTCCCATCATCAAAGGATACCCAAAAGAAATAAGCCTGCTTTTTCAAAATCTCATCTCCAATGCATTGAAATTCAGAAAACCCAACAAAATCCCACAAATAAAAATATCTGCCAAAACCTCAAAAAAATACCACACATTCCAAGTAACTGACAATGGCATTGGTATAGAAGAGAAATATTTTAAGAAGATCTTTAAAATATTCCAACGCCTAAACTCCGAGAAAAAAGAAAGTACAGGGATAGGTTTGGCGCATTGCCGAAAAATTGTGGAGCTGCACCAAGGCAAAATTTGGTTAGAATCCGAACTCGGCAAAGGAAGTACATTCTTTTTTACCATCAAAAAAATGTAAGTTCACTATGACCCACTAATAATAAAAACATTTAGTGACGATGATGTATAATACAAAGTCAATCAAGCCGCATAGAATAATGGATAAGGTAAGACATGCTATTTTGATAGATGACGACGAGGCAACAAATGTCTACCACGATATTATTGTCCAAGAATCGGATGTAGTAGAAGAATATCAAATATTTGACTCTGCATTAACTGCCCTTGAATTCTTGAAAAATCGAGAAAAAGCACCCGATTTTATCTTATTAGATATCAATATGCCCAGAATGACGGGTTGGGAATTTTTGGAAGAATACAAAAAACTCGACCAGGCAGCTAATCCCCCAAAAGTCATCATGCTCACCACTTCTTTGGGAGCATTCGACAAGAAGCAAGCCGAAGATAATCCAATTGTCAGCGGCTTTAGGCAGAAACCCTTAACCCTTGAGATGTTGGAAGAAATAGCTGCTTCCATCCACGAATAATTTCTTCCCTTCAAAAAACATCATCAAACTTTCACTTATAAACCACCCGGTCCATCGAGTATTTATCAAAATCTTTTTTACATGAGAATTGATAACGGTAAAATAATGAAAAAAGGATTTGGACTACTTATTCTTCTTTTTCTATGCAATATTCTTCAAGGACAAAACTATGATGACATCATCAAAGATTTGCATCAACAACTCGATGCCCATCCGACAAAAGATGAAAAGCGAGTAGATTTACTGAATGAACTTAGTTACGCCTACCGCAGAAGTACGCCCCAAAAGATTGATTCTTTCGCAAGAGAAGCCCTCAAATTAGGCGAACAACTCGGCTATCCCAAGGGGATGGGTATTGCTTATAAAAACATAGGTATCGCTACCTTCAAACTGGGCGGCAATACAGATGATGTCATGGTCTATTATCAAAAGTGCTATGACATGGCAGAGCAAGGTAACGATTACTACAATCAAGCCGCTTGTTCCAACAATATTGGGCTATCACATAGGTCTAAATTGCAATATGCCAAGGCAATCAAAAGTTTTCAAAAAGCGTACGATATTCATGAAAAACACCTTGAACTGGATAGATTGCGCCTACTTATCATCGGCAATATTGGGCAAGCCTACATGAGCATGGATGATCATAAAAACGCGGAAAAATATCTTGGACAAGCACTTACACTAGCCGACCGGCATAATAATGAAGCCATTACCGCCATGTATATTGGGGATTACGTCTTTACTCAATATCAGCAGGGCAATAGTAAAGAAGCAATTGAAACGATTATCAACCATCTCCCAAAGATAAAATCTGTAGGCGACCACGAAACATTTGTACAAACCACTGCAATGTTGTCCGAAATACTCATCAAAGAACAACAATTCGACAGAGCACTCACCCATGTAGAAGAAGCATTACAGATTGCGGAAACGTATAACTTTCCGGTCGAAAAATGCGAAATTACCATCAATCAATCCAGAATATTATTTGAGAAAGGAAACCATAACAAAGCACTGTATTTTGGCGAAATAGCCTACGATTGTGCGGCAGAAAGGTTGGACTATCAACTACAAATGAAAGCTGCCAAAAATCTCCTAAGTATCTATCTGGCTACTCAAAATACGGCAAAAGCTAATGACTTGCTTCCTACATACAATAACCTCATGGAACGGCATTTTGACATCCAAAAACAAAAAACATACGCTTCGTTGGAGGCACATTATCAAAACGAAAAAAAGGAAATTGAGAATATCAGATTAAAAACACAAAAGTCAGAAAATCAATCAACTATAAAATTTCAACGCATTCTGGGCTTATTCGTTTTTTTACTCAGCTTATTGGTCATTGGGGGTATTTTATATGCCTATCATACCAAACGTACACAAAATGAATTGCTGGAACAGAAAGTAGAAGAAAGAACCAAAGCACTCAATGAATCCTATCATAAACTGGAACGCTCCAATCAAGACTTAGAAAGGTCAAATGAAGAACTGGAACGATTTGCCTATATCGCCTCGCATGACCTCAAACAACCCCTCAATACCGTCATTAGTTTCTCAGGTTTGCTGGATAAAGAAGTCAAAGGTAAACTAGATAAAAAAGGCGAAACTTACCTCAACTACGTCATCAAAGGCGGTAATCAAATGAAGCGAATCATTGAGGATATCTTAGAATATTCAAAATTGAGCGAGCAGGAAAGAGAACCACAACTCATTGATTTGAATGTATTGGTCGATGAAGTCAAAGATTCTATTTCAGAATTGATAGAACGCAAAAATGCTCAAGTGAATATCGTGGGAGAATTATCATCATTGGTACACGAAAAAACTAAAATGCTCCTTTTATTTAAAAATTTCATTGAAAATGGCATAAAATACAATCAATCCGAAACCCCGACAATTGATATACAACAGGTCAAATACGGACATTTCACACGCATTTCCTTCAAGGATAACGGTATTGGTATTGAAGAAAAATACTTTCCAAAACTTTTCAAGATGTTTAGCCGACTTCAAAATGAAAAAGACTACGAAGGCACAGGACTCGGACTATCGCTCTGCAAAAAAATAGTAAGCAATATGGGCGGCAATGTATCCGTTGAAAGTCAACTTGGTACAGGCAGTACATTTCATGTAGATATTCCGGGCGATTTCTTTTTGAAAAAAGAGGAAATCAAGCAATTCGCACAAATATAAGAAACGCGACAAAACACCTATAAATCTAATTAACTCGAGTTGCGGATAACCGCGAACTTGAAAAATTCCAAGCACCAAATTCCAATAAAATATCGCGACAAACACATCTGCATTGGAATTTGGGATTTGTTTTTTGGAATTTTTCAAGTTGTCCGCAACTTGAATTAATTAATTTATTATCTTAACGGTATTAATTTTCTCACCAAATTAAATACCATAGATAATGACCAACTATTCCCGCCGTGATGCACTCAAAAATCTTACCCTCGCCCTCGGAGCAATGACCGTTCCCGCCAGCTTATGGGGCAAAACAAACGAAGGCATTCCCATGATTCTCCCCGAAAAAAATCGGCATCCCAAACCCGCCAAAGCCGTTACAGCCATCACCCTCGGAGCAGGCAATCGCGGTAATGTATATGGCGATTATGCCATAAAATATCCCGACGAACTGGACATCGTAGGCGTAGCCGAACCCATCAAAATTCGTCGAAAACGATACATAAAAAAACACAACATCAAGCGCAAAAATGCCTTCTACACTTGGGAAGATGTCTTCAAAGTACCCAAATTTGCAGATGCTATCCTCATCACCACACCCGACGATTTACACTACGGACCTTGCATGGAAGCCCTCAAAATGGGTTACGATATTCTACTGGAAAAACCTATCTCACCATCAGAAAAAGAATGTCGCGATATTCTCGAATTATCACAAAAAACAGGGCGAATTGTAGCCGTTTGTCATGTCCTACGCTATGCACCATATTTCATCAAATTACGCGAAATCATTCAATCAGGCGTATTGGGCAAAGTGGTCAGTATGCAGCACTTTGAACCCATCGAACACGTCCACATGGCGCACTCATTTGTACGTGGCAATTGGCATAATTCCGTACAAACCGCACCAATCATTTTAGCAAAATCCTGCCACGACTTGGATATTATGAAATGGATGTTAGACAAGGATTGCACTGATATTCAGGCATTTGGCTCACTTTCATGGTTCAATAAAAACAATGCCCCCGAAGGCAGTACCGAACGCTGCATGGATGGCTGTAAACACGAAGTAAGCTGTCCGTATTCAGCTATGAAAATCTACTATCGCGACCGTCAACGCACTTACGTTTTTGATTTACCCGAAGACAAATCGAAACATGGAGATACCATTTTAGAATACCTGAGAACGACCAATTACGGACGCTGTGTCTACAAAATGGAAAATGACCAACCCGACCATTACACCTGCAATATGTTATTTGAAGACGATATAACGGCGAGCTTCAATATGGAAGCATTCACCTCCTACCATGGGCGTCGCACACGCATTATGGGCAGCTTGGGCGATGTCGTGGGTGATATGCAACAATTCATACACACAGATTTTCTAACAGGAGAAAAAACAGAATGGGCGCAACAATCCGACGGACATGGTGGCGGTGATTGGCGTTTGGTATCCGACTGGATACAGGCAGTATCGAATCAAGATAAATCGCTGTTAACCTCTACAATCGAGGCATCTATCGAAAGTCATATCATGGGCTTTGCTGCGGAAATCAGTCGTAAAGAAAAGCGAGTTGTTCCGGTTGAAGTTTGATGTAAAATAATGAGTGAATTTTGAATGAGCGAATGAGTGAATGTTTCTAATGCGTCAATGCGATAATCTTACAATATTTTCCCTCATTACTGCATTGTAGCATTAAAAAAACATTCACTCATTCAAAATTTACTCATTCACTCATTACATTTACACCATGTCATTTAAGGTCATCATAGTCGGCGGTGGATTAGCGGGATTGACAAGTGCCTTACACCTTTCCAAGAAAGGTTTGCAAGTACTTTTGATAGAAAAACACCCATACCCACGCCACAAAGTCTGTGGCGAATACATCTCCAATGAAGTCCTCCCCTACTTGCAATCTCTCGGTTTTAATCCCTTCGATTTCGGCGCGAAAAACATTACGGATTTGCTACTCAGTACACCGCGAGGCAGGTCATTGAGTATTAAATTACCTTTGGGTGGATTTAGTATTAGTCGCTATTGTATTGATGCAGAATTAGCAAAAAAAGCACAAGAAAACGGTACGCAAATCGTCCATGCTACAGTCAAAAATATCCAATTTAAAGATGACAAATTCAAAGTAACGACCAATCAAGATGAACAATTTACATCCGAATTAGTCATTGGCGCATTTGGAAAACGCTCCAATATTGATGTTAAAATGGAACGCGATTTTATCAAAAAAACATCTC
>JAHDEO010000180.1:2807-12879 GCA_020628725.1 Saprospiraceae bacterium | reverse complement strand
TGGTATTTTTTCGGTCTATCGGAACGGTAGCATGTGCTACATTCGTTATTGCAAAACAAGGTATTCCCATCTTTGGAAATAACCCAAAAATACTCATCATGAGAGCATTAACGGGAGTCACTTCAATGGTTTTGTATTATCAAGCCATTCGCATGATGCCCATCGGAACGGCAGCGGCTTTGCGGTATTTATCGCCTTTTTTTGCGGCAGGATTAGCGGTAATTTTTCTTGGTGAACGAATGAAAAAAATGCAATGGGTATTTTTTGCAATTGCTTTTATGGGAGTCATTTTATTGAAGGGTTTTGACAGCCGTTTGTCCTTGATTGGTTTGGCGATTATTCTGACGTCGGCATTTTTTAGCGGAGTTGTGTATGTGATTATTCGTAAGATTGGCGACTCCGAACATCCGGTTGTGGTGGTCAATTATTTCTTAACCATTGCGACGATTATTAGCGGGGTAATTTGTCTGTTTTATTGGAAACAACCCGTTGGTAGAGAATGGATGATGTTGTTGAGTATGGGCTTAATCGGTTACGTCGCACAGATATTAATGACCAAAGCTATGCAAGTAGCAGAGACGAATTTGATTGTACCATTTAAGTATGCGGAAGTTATTTTTACGATAATATTTGCATGGATAATTTCTCAAGAACAACAATCGTGGGTGTCTTTGTTGGGAATTTTGATTATCGTATTGGCTTTGATTGGTAATGTGGTGGTGAAAGGAAGGAAAAAAGTAGAATAGCTCCAAGTGTTTTTTTTACCCAAGTTTTTCGGTGTAAATGCCTGATTTTAAAGCGAAAAGTAAGCATAAAAGAAAACATCCGGATGATTTCCTCGTTACATAAACTTAAACTTTGCGAGATACTTCCTAATTTTGCTGCGTCACAATTCGTGTTAAATTCCAAATTCTAAGCACCAAACCTCAAATTATAAAATTAAAAATCTTGGAATTTGGAATTTGAGAATTGGAATTTTTTTTAACTATGAGTGAGCGTATTATAGGAACATACACAGAAGGCAATCCCGGACCATTATTAATTTGTATTGGAGGGATTCACGGCAATGAGCCGGCAGGAGTACAGGCATTGGAGCGCGTTTTTCAATTGATAGATGAAGAACCTGAGAAAAATCCGCAATTTGAATTTTTTGGGACGCTTGTGGGCTTGCGTGGCAATATCACTGCGCTTGAGAAAAAGGAACGATATATCATCAAAGACCTTAATCGACAGTGGACGCCTAAAAATATTCGCCGTATCGAAAATTCACCCATCAATGAACTCGATGCCGAAGACCGCGAGATGAAGGCTTTGTACACTTGCATTCGGGAATGCATTAATACGTATCAGCCCGAAAAACTCATTTTAATGGACTTGCATACCACGACAGCGCATGGTGGTATTTTCTCCATTGCTACAGATGAAAGAGAGAGCCAAGTCATTGCTACTGAGCTAAATGCGCCTGTAGTGCGTGGTATGTTGGAGGGTATTGACGGTACGACACTACACTATTTCAATACAAAAAATACGGGCATTGATACCGTTGCGGTTTGCTTCGAATCGGGGCAACATGATGACTTGGATTCGGTGGACAATGCAGTGGCGGCTATCATTAATTGTTTGCGAAGCGTAGGCTGTGTGGCATCACACAATATCGAAAACAAACACGATGATCGTCTCATAAAATACTCCGCCAATCTACCGAAAATAACAGACCTTGTATATTGCCACGATATTCATGAAGGGGATGATTTTGTCATGCAACCCGGTTATGATAATTTTCAATTTATCAAAAAAGACGAATTGCTTGCACATGATAGAAACGGTGAAATTCGCTCAAAAGCAGATGGACTTATCCTAATGCCACTCTATCAAAAACAAGGTAATGACGGTTTCTTTTTGATTAAAAAAGTAGAGAATTTTTAAGCTGAAATTCTCCGAAAACATCGTTATTAAGTGCAAGTACAAATTCGAGTGTCAAGTTCAAGTTCAATAATTTATTTGCTGTCAGCGAATTATAAAAAATGGAAATGACGCTTAGTTCAGTCCAGCCCCTTATAACCATTTAACTCCGAAAATACACTCGCTTTTATTTTTCCTGCCTGTATTGTCAGATGGAGAGTTTCTCTAAAAACTGCTTAAATGTGACAGTCTTTTTGAAACAAAATTGCCTAAACTTTCGTAGTTATATTTTGTTTTACTTAAATGTGTTTTTGTAGTCATGTTTTTTTAGTGTTTATCAGGTTTTTATGAGATTCGATATATTCTACTAAAACTAAATGTATTCCGCCATCATGAAGAAAAAAGTAACGTTACAATTTATCTTAAATTGGAAACTCAGTATTGCGTTCATATGCCTTTGTCTGAGTGTTCACGCTCAGACAGAATTCGACATTGATACAAATGACCCAAATTATCTTCTTGAAAGAGCGAAGAATATTGAAAATGATTTTGAAGAGCAGTTGAAATATGCCAAAAACGCTGCAACACTTTTTTTGAAAGAGAAAGACAAGAAAAAGTATGCAGAAGCCCAATTTATTGCCGTTCAGGCAACTCGCCTTATTCGAGACTCATTGACTTTTCAGCAGACCATCCAACCGCTAATTGAATTTGCTAAACAAAATAAGGATACATTAACTGTAGTAAAGGCATATTACGAATTAGGGGTGTTTTATTTTGAGAAAGGAGAGCCGAAGAATGGGAAAGAAGCACTGGAATATCCCGACAAAATGGGATATTATAACTTTGAAAGTGTAGACGAAAATGTAAAAATACTTGGCGCACTGGTAGATGTAAGTTTGGGTTTTGAAATGAACTTGGATGAGACACACTATTATGTCAATAGATTACAACGTTTGGCAGAAGAATACGGTAATGCTTCTGCTCAGGTAGTTAGTAGATACAAGATGGCTTGTTTGTTTTCTGAGGCGTATAATTATGAAACAGCCAAAGATATATTAAGAGGTGCTTATCCCTATCTGGACAAGGCGGAGGGTACAGGGGTATTGAATTATTATTACAGAGATTTGATTAATAATTTCATTGAAACCAACGAACCGGACTCCGCTCAATATCACCTTCAAAAGATGTATCTGAGAACCCAATATACGAATAGCGACTCTAAGTCCTGTTTCTACCATTTGACAGAGGCGAGAGTTAATTTGGCTTTGGGTGTGGAGGAAGTGACCGGCTCCGATTTCATAAATTGCCTTGATAATTATGTCAAAGAATTGGAAAAAGGAGAGAAAGTGACTTTTAATGCGCTGAATGCTTTGACAGTTAGTTGTAGAGTGCATCTTTTGGAAGAGAAATGGAATGAGCTGGATACACAATTGAAACGCCTGCTTGAAGCTGCTGCCCGAAAGAAGAGCGATGTTTTCCTGATGAGAGCACATGAAATTCATTACGAATCATTGATGGCAAGAAATCGGGAAAAAGAAGCACTACAAGCACATATTCAATTTAAAAAATATAGCGATATTGTAAATAGAGCAGTATTTACACAGGGCGAGCGACTGGTTACGATACAAAATGACCTTTTGATTAGCGAGGAGGAAACTCGCTTATTGGAAATGGAAAATGCCAATGCTCAATTAAAAATTCAACGAAAAAACAGTGTAATTTGGATAGTTGTCTTGGGGCTTTTGCTGATGCTTGGCTTTGCTATGCATTTCCGAAGGATGTATCAAAGCCGCAAAATGCAAGAAGAAAGATTGAGTCGATTAGTAAAAGAACGAACGGCAGAACTCGCCAGCCTCAATGAAACATTGGTACAGACGAATAACGAACTTTTGATGAGTAATACCGAGTTAGAACGTTTTGCCTTTGTCGCCTCTCACGATTTGCAAGAACCTTTGAAAACCATCATAGGCTTTTCCAATTTACTGGAACAAAAACTTCCTAAAGGTGATTTTCAGGTTGAAAAAATCATGGGTTACATCAAAAAAGGGACGTTTCATATGCAGCATTTGATTGAAGATATATTGCTGTATTCCAAATATTCACAAGCAAGCAAAGATTTTACTCAAGTAGATACAAAGGAAGTGATAGAAGAAGTAAAATTCTCTCTTCAGGAAATGATAAAAAATAAAAAAGCTCGGGTACAATACGGAGAACTTCCGATAATCAGAGGCAATAGAAGTCAGCTTGTGATTATATTTAATAATCTCATTTCTAATGGAATAAAATATAATGAAAGCGAAAGACCCACGATTTTAATCAATTATAAAGAACGCCAAAATGCACACTATTTTGAAGTGATTGACAATGGCATCGGCATAGAATACAAATATCAGAAAACTGTATTTGAGATGTTTAAACGACTGCATAAGAAGAGCGAATACCCCGGAACGGGTATCGGTTTAGCCATCGTCAAGAAACTCATCAAAAATCATGGAGGAATGATTTCGGTAGAGAGTGAATTTGGAAAAGGGACAAAGTTTTACTTTGCTATCGACAAGAATGCCGGAAGAGAAAGCAATGATGTTGTGCTTTCTCACGAAGTCGAATTGTCATAATTTTTCGAGAATTTTCCATACTGTTTTTTCTTCCAAAGGCTTTGATTCAAAGCCAATAACATTATCGTATTGACTGATGCTTTCCTTCTCTCTGGGATTCACAGAGGTAGTCAGCATACACACCGGGACCGGATTGTTGGACTTATTATTATAATTTGTCAAAAACTCCCAGCCATTCATACGAGGCATATTGATGTCCAGAAGAATAAGGTCAGGGTCTTGTATATTCTCGTCCGCCAGATATTCTATAGCATCTTCTGCACTGTCTTTTACAACCACTTCCTCACAGCAATTCATATCTTCGATAATGATTTGATTGAGAAAATTCACTGCTTCGTCATCATCAATGAGTAATATTTTATTTATTTTTTTCATATTCATTTTAGTTTTGTCGATAGAAAAGGACTGCATTCTAAACATAAACTTTTTAAAACATAAAAAGTTTATGTTTATCGTTTTGTGAATTTCTTCACGCCCATAATTTTTCTATTATTTTTTTGTGCTAATTTCAAAAAATAAGTCCCTGCAGGAAGTGTATAAATATCAAGGCTAATGGTATTGTTACCTTCATTCAAATCAAATTCATCGGCACGTACCAATCGTCCCGTAGTATCTATAATTTGTGTTTGGATAGTCTGAGCAACCTCTGAATATAGTTCGCCATACAACGAATATTGCACCGGATTTGGATAAATATTGATGCCCTCAAAATCTTCTTCCTCAGGCGGTTCTGTACTTGTCGTTGTATGATATTGATTATTAATTAGCAATAATAAAGGATGTACAAAGTCCTCAAATTCAACGGCTTCAATCGTTTCACTTCCGGCATCCAACCAATCCACCAACAACGTACCAAATACCTGTCTGTAATCCGTCTGTACCGTCAAATTGCCCGTACTATCCAAATTACTCAAATCCACATCACCAATCACACCGGGCTCTACCGCTTTACCAAACACCAACATTGGCGCAGCCGTACCATGATCCGTACCATGATTACTATTGGAATACGGACGACGCCCAAACTCCGAAAACGTACACGCGACCACTTCTTCATCTTTACCCGAAGCCGCCAAATCATCCATAAATGCCTTCACAGCCGTACTAAGGTGATACAGAAGTGCAGCGTGATAACCGTAGGTTGTATTATCCTGAATGGCTTGTGCATTATGCGTATCAAAGCCATTGAGTCGCACCATATATACTTTTGTCTGACATCCGCCATTAATCAATCGAGCTACTGTCTGCAATTGCCAAGCCAATGGATTGACCACAATATCGGGGTCGGTCGGACCTACATATTCTTGTACACCTGCGCCCGGGTATACTGCATAATTTGCTCCGGCATTATAACGCAATTCGAGTTGTGCAGCGTATTGATTGGCATTGGCGTAGAGGTCGATAATATGTTGGAGTTCGTCGCCGTAATTATTGGCAGGAATGTTTGCAGGTGCGCCACTTCCCAAGCCTGAGATTAAGGTGTTGAAATTGGCAGGGTCGTTATTCGCCAATGCTGCCGGGATACCTTCTTCACGATGAAAGCCGAGCGACACCACATTCCCAATCTCCAATCCGAGTGGGTCGGGCATCTCCGTAGTCGGGTAGGCATCAGGATAATCAGGAAAAATATTATCCAAATATCGCCCAATCCAACCCGATGTTTTGTACTCATCATAATTGCCACCCATCATCCATATATCGCGTCCGCGAAAATGTGATTTGTTGACATTTTCGTAACCCACCGACTGCACGATACGCACCTTGCCTTCCTCATACAAAGCCTTCAAAGCTCCCATATCAGGATGCAAACCAATCCGCTGATTGAAAGGCAAGGTACTATCCAACTGAATATATTTCCTCGCTCCCGAATTAGGAATCGCAATATTCGAGCGCAAACTTTCATATTGGCTATACTGCGGAATTGGAATCAACATATTCAATCCGTCATTACCGCCATGCAATTCTATCAATACCAATTTTCGATGGTCATACTCTCCATTCAATTGATATGGTGCAGCCTGTGTACCGAAGGCTTTCATCGGCACACCATTCAACATGAACGGCGCAACCGCCGAAGCATGCGCTATATTTTTGATGAAATTCCGTCTCTTCATTTTTTAGTTCATTTAGTTTATTTGGTTCATTTGGTTTATTGGGCAAAATTTTGCTGTGCAAAATTAATTCACGCACTCAATAAACCTAATAAACTCAATAAACTTACTCCTTCCAGCCTGAGTATCCTGATTTGAGGTCATAAATCTCTGTAAAGCCCTGTTTTTCAAGAATTTTAGCAGCTTTCGCGCTACGTACACCACCTGCACAATAGAGTAAAACGGGTTTGCGTTTATCCAATTTTCCGGCTGCTTGCTCAACAAAATCTCTATCGTGGTAGTTCATATTAACGGCACCTTCGATAGCTCCTTTAGCATATTCGCCGGGTGTGCGAACATCTACGAGTTGCACATCCCCTCCTGCCAATTTTTCCGCAAAAACAGCATTATCAACACGATGAATAGCAGCGTTTTCTGATTTATTAGACTTGGTATTGGTAGCAACTTTATTGGTAGAAGTTTGTGCAGGCGTTTCTTTTTGGGAAGACGATTTACAGCCGACTAAGCCCAGCGTCAATACGATAAGGAATACGTAAAATTTCATTACTAAATAGTTTGATGATTCGGAATAAAGATAGATAAAAACTGCAAAACAAGCCCGCTTTTAAATATGAATAATTGCAGATAGGCTCATATTGTCGAAAAAATATGGCGTTTTGTAGAGTTATTTAGGGAAAGCGCAATATCTCCATGCATATTTGAATTATTGGTATTCAAAGCTATGAAGCTCATGTTGCTACGATAGCTTCATCTTTTTATTTTACAATCACGAATTAATTTCAAAAGTATGAAAAACATCCTTTTAATTGCTGCCCTAATCATTGGTTTAACAAGTTGCGATAATTTACCTGCTACAATGGGTTCGCCTACAGCCAAAGCACAGGAAGTGTGCGATTGTGTTCGCAAGAGTTTTGAAGACAAAAAAATCGGCTCTATGATAAGGGAGTGCAATAAAATCAGAGAAAAACACACCGAAAATCTCAAAGACGAGGCACTCAAAAAATTTGAAGATGCACTCGAAGAATGTTCAGGCGATATGTTGGAAGACGGTTTGAATAATCTGTTTCAATAAAATCGTAGCACGGTACTTCCAGTCCGTGCCTCGCGCATGCAAGGCTATACTTTGAACGGCATAAATTTCGCAAAATGAAAACACTGTATTTTTGAAAAAGTGTCATAGACACGCCCGATTTAGTAGCCTCAAGTTTCAACTTGGGGAAAAGTTTATCCCCCATTTTTAGAGTGCCGTAGGTACGTTGCATAGCTTGATGTATCGTGTCTATGACACTCATTTGAAAGGGGGAAAATCGCCCCCCAAGTTGAAACTTGGGGCTACCAAATGAACCACGTCTAATGACGTTATGAAGTATCAATATTTTCCGAAATTTACCCCGTTCACAGTATAAACTACACAAATCGGAAGTGCCGTGCTACAACGCATTATGCCCCAAACCACCCGTTGCTCCCGCCAATCCGCCTACCAATCCACCAATTAAGGCACTAAAAATTATGATACCAACCGAGCCGCCCGGCATCGAAAACAAGCCACTCATGCGCGAAGCAATTATACCCTCATTCATCAAATTCAGGTAGAAAGCATAGCCGCCCCACAACAAGAAAATTCCGAGAAAACCACACACAAAGCCTTGCCAACCTGTCAATTTAAAAAGATATGCCACCACAAGCGCGACAATGACCAAAGACCACCACGGTAAGAAAAGTTGTGCCAATCCGCCTAATATAATTATCGTTATTATTGAGAATAAATATTTCATTTTGTATGTATTGTGGTGTCGTGGTATCGTAGTGTTGTAGTTGTTTTCAGAACATAAAAATACCTCGACACTACAACACCACGATACAACAACACTATTCAAATTTTTGTGAAAAAATAATACGTTCATTATCCGCGTCCGGTTCTTTCATGAATAGTAAATCATAGTATTCACCAGCCGCCCAAGTATCCGTGAAATTATCGAAATACGGACTACCCGGATTGCCCGATTGTCCGCCCGGATATACACCATGTGCGCGAATTTGGTCGCCCATTTCCACGACCATACGCCATGAAGGTCCATGTCGTTCGCTCACTGCATTGGGAGAGTAGCGATGCCCGTCTGTCTCGATATTTTTAAGTGAGAAAGCGGGGATTCGTGCTAAATGTTCGATGACCGTGTTGCGATAATCACTCCATTCAGCGTCTTTATTTTCTGTTTTTTGCCAATCAATGATTTCTTTGCAAGCTTTTTTAAATGAACTGTTTGCAATTTCTTTTGCAGTTTCTTTTTCGGAAGTTCTTTGTTGGTCAAAATATTTATTATCGGGGTCGTTTTGCAATAAATCAATAGTACGCCAGTATTCAGGTTTTACCACATCAAAATCTTCAACCGCATAAAATTCATCCCAAGTTTGCTTATAGAATGCATCAAACCAAGCTTGAAAAACACTAGGCGCAACTTCATCTTTATGGAAATTAAAATCCCACTTTTGTAAGGCAGTCAACAATTCTTTTTCCTCTTCATTCAAATCGGATTCATCTATGTATTTCAATAAAATGGGCAATGATTCTTCAGCATGGAGTCCGTAACTATCTTGCTGCAAAGCCATCATATCTTTTGCGGTATTTTTTTGTGAATTATCCAAGACATCATTGATGTGTCTGCCTCTAAAATCTCCAAAATTACCACAATAATAATATGGATAATCATCGGATGTAGAATGTTGGTTCGCAGAAGAAATATAGCCTCTTGGCGGATTCAAAACATGCGGATTGTGCTCGCGTGGTACGAAGCCCGACCACTGCGTATCATCGCTATTTCCGGTTTGTACGAAGCGTCCTTGTTGGTCTTTTTTCAAAGGGAATTTACCTTGCACCCATAGCGCGACATCCTTTCTATCCGCAAAAGCAAAATTCTGAGCAGGACAACTATAGTCCGCTATCGCGGCCTGATATTCATCATAATTTTTTGCCAGATTCAGCTTGAAAAATGAGGTCATATCATTACCTACTTCATGGGCGAGCCAGCGTAGCGCGAGGTCTTTCGAAGGCTCATCCGCTATGTGTGCCACAGGACCAAAGTGCGTGTAAAGCACCGTATCGCGTACTTTTCCGATACCTCGGACATCATATTCCTCCACGCGAAATTCTGTCTTGCGGTATTCGCCGTTATAGAGATATTCTTGTCGAGTATCATCTTTCCAATCAATTGTATACCAATCAGATACATCGTACCCCACGTTTGTCATACCCCATGCGATATGGTCGTTAAAACCGATAATCACACCCGGGCTACCCGGCAGTGATACACCATATACATTCGTTTCCGGCGTATTGATTTGCAATTCAAACCAAATAGAAGGAACGGTCAATCTCAAGTGCGGGTCGCTACACAGAATCGGATATCCGCTTGCTGTTTTTGAACCTGAAACCGCCCAATTATTACT
>JAHDEO010000180.1:0-2707 GCA_020628725.1 Saprospiraceae bacterium | reverse complement strand
TTTTGTGACCACTTTTGGTTTGAAATTCCATTCGCGTGATTGGGGAATGATAGGGGATTGTTTAGGGTTGTCTTCTGGGAAAAGGAAGTTAAATTCTTCTTCGCCTAACCACTCACGAGTGAGGGTATTTTCGACATCATATTCTCGGCTTGCGAGGGTGCGCGACATTTCTTTTTGCAGTAAAACGGTTTTTAACGGTGTCCATGCTTCGGGCGCATAATTAATGAGCTTATATTCCAGCGGATAATCTGCCGGAGAGAGGGAATTTATGTACGCATTGATACCATTAGTATATTTTTCAACTAAATGATATTCAGGAAGTTGCTGCCAAAATTTTAGTGTTTTTTCTGCTGCCCAAACCATCCCGCGCCTGCGCGTTTCCTTATCTCTTTCAAGGATATTTTCTCCTGTAATTTCACTTAGACGACCTGCGGCAGAGTGTGTTTGAAACTCCATCTGCCAGAGTCTATGTTGAGCTGTGATATATCCCTGTGCAAATGTGGCATCTTCCATATTTTGAGCAAAAATATGAGGTACAAGACGGTCATCGTATAGCACTTGTACAGGCGCAGAAAGTTCCGAAAATTCGAGTGTTTTTGCATAATTTAATGTCTCGCTTTCCCCATTTTGCCAAAAACCCGCAAAAGGGCTTAAAAATTTACCGATTGGAGGGAGTTTTGCCTTGCCCATTTGTAAGCGACTTGACAGCATAACTGAGAAGCCAATAGTTAGGGCGAGCATCAATAAAAAATTGAACAGCTTCATTATTAAATGTGTTATTGTAGAACGGTCTGATTGATTTTTATAAAATAAACGTCCTCTTGATTCGCGGTGGGTTGAAACCCACCGCTTTTGCGAAACTAACATTTAAATCACAAAAGTGCAGGGTTTCAACCCTGCGTATGTGGGACATTCTCGCAAATTATGAAAAAATATTTGGTTTGTATATGTTTTATCGGGTTATTCGCTTGCGATATGCCGAAGCCACAAAAGGAATATACCGGAAAACGCCAATTTCGTACTACTGACCCTTCGCGTTTGTATTTCAAAAATATGCGGAGCGCGTATTATTTTCGCAGTAGAAGACCCAATTCTAAGAAAGATATTTATAAGCTGAAAAAAGCTTCGAAAGACACAGACCGACCTTTATTATATCCTCTAATTATCAATGATTGGATGAATGATATGGCGTTTATTTTTGTTGAAAAAAACGGCTATCCGCATTTTCCGAATGATGACTTGAAAGTACTGTGGCAACATGCCGATTCTACGGGAAATTTTGTCTGGAAATCACTTACTAAAGAAGCCCAATTTGAATTTGCAGGTGAGATATATGATGGTTTATTGAAGGGTTATGATATGGCGATAATTTCCGAGAAAGGCGATACCATTCGGTTTCTGGACGGGCATCAAGATAGGAAAAACTTTGCGGTGGTGATGCGTGATTTTTATAAATTGACTGAGTAGCACAGGCTTCCAGCCTGCACATCCGAAAACAGGCTGGAAGCCTGTGTAAGGCAATTCCCATGAATAAATTGTACAATTTATTCATGGGAATTGCCTAACTTTACAATACCTTTCAACTTTTCAATCGTAAAATCAATCTCTTCTTTTGTATTATAATGGGAAAACGAAAAACGTACTGTTTTCCGTTCATCATCCGGTCGAATAGCTGCCAACACATGCGAAGCCGACTCTACGCCCGAACTACAAGCACTCCCGCCCGATGCGCTAATACCTGCAATATCAAGGCTGAATACAATCAAATCTGTCTTAGGTGTTGGCGGAAAAGAGACGCTCAATACCTTGTGCAAATACTTCCCGTCATAGTCACCGTTGAATTGAATATCCGAAAAATTACTTTTCAATTGGTCGATAAAATAACTGCGGATTTCTTCTATATGTGCCTTGCGCTCTTGCATATGTGTATGTGCAAGTTGGAAAGCAGTGGCAAGCCCTGTGATGCCGGCGATATTTTCCGTGCCTGCCCGCATATTGCGTTCCTGCGAACCACCAAAAAGGTATGGTTTGATGATATTGTCGCCATTGATATAGATAAATCCTACGCCTTTTGGTCCATGAAATTTATGAGCCGAACCACTCAAAAAACTAAAGTAAGTTTCCTGCACATTTATCGGAAAATGCCCAACTGCCTGCACCGTATCCGAATGAAAAAGTGCGTCATTCGCTTTGCACAAAGCCGATACTTTTTCGACTTCGAGTAAGGTGCCGATTTCATTATTGGCATACATCAGCGAGACGAGCGTTTTTTTTGTTTGGTCTTGTAATAGCTTTTCTAAATGCACTAAATCTACTCGTCCGCGCTCGTCTGTGTTTACAAAAGTATATTCTATATTTTGTTGTTTTTCAAGCTGTTCTAAAGTGTGGAATACGCAGTGATGTTCCAATTTTGAGCTAATAATACGTTGTACCCCCAAGTCGCGCACCGCGCCAAATAATGCCATATTATTGGATTCCGTACCGCAGGAAGTAAAGAAAATTTCACCTAACGAAGCATCCAAACAATCTGCCACGATTTTGCGGGCATCTTCTACGGCGGTGCGAGCTTTGCGTCCGTCTGAATGAATGGAGGACGGATTGCCGTGATGCTCGCGGAAGTAGGGTAACATTGCTTCTAAAACTTCTTTGCTGAGTGGGGTAGTGGCTGCATGGTCTAAGTAAACTCGCATGGATTTAATGAGTGAAT
>JAHDEO010000179.1 GCA_020628725.1 Saprospiraceae bacterium | reverse complement strand
TATCGCGGACCCGACGACCAAGCCTGTCATGCTAAGAACGGCGTTCGGACACCGCGCACCGAACCATTTTATATGGAAGGCGGCATTGCTTACGTGTATATTTGCTATGGGATTCATCATTTATTTAATGTGATTACGGGTGAAAAGGAGATGCCGCACGCTATCCTCATCCGCGCTATAGAACCAACTGAAGGCATCGAAGATATGCTCATCCGCCGCAATTATGATAAAGTAAAACCCGCCCTAACTGCCGGACCCGGCTCCGCCGGAAAAGCATTAGGTGTTCACAAGAAATACAATATGACAGACTTGCAAAGCGACCTCATTTGGATTGAAGATAGGGGAGAGGTGGTCGCAGAATCGGACATCTTTGCGGGTATGCGTGTAGGCATGGGAACGGCAGGAGAGAGTGCTTTGTTGCCGTATCGTTTTTATATCAAAGGAAATAGATGGGTGAGTAAGCCTTTGGTGGCGAGTTATCCTAAAATTCAAATTTTAAGCACCAAATGACAAAATCCAAATTCCAAAATGAAACCTTGGAATTTGGATTTTGTCATTTGGGATTTTCTACGGTAAATCGTTGATAATACCAACCAATTCAGATTCCGTTGCTATCGTTGTATCATCAAGGTTAAAGGTGACAATTTCATTTTCGGAAATGGTGACTGCTTTAACGGCATATCGCCAATTATTTTCGTCTACAGTTACGAAAATAAAATGCGCTTCCTGTCCGATGGGAAACTGTCCGCCTCCTCTACCCAAACCGGAAGTTTCTCCCACAATAGAGAAGTAAACTGCGCTATTTGTATGGTCGTAATCCGTTGGAATTTCGACTGTAACAGTCGTTTTCGGTCTTGGGTCGTCCCAGAATATATCGCAGTTAATCCAGCCGAATTCATCCATAAAAACAAAGTATGTAGAAGTATCCATCTCTATACCCGAAGTCGAATCAGCAACCCATGTGAGATTGCCGTCCGCATCAATATTTCCCGTCCAGAGGGACATGTCAAGATTGACTCCGCCGGTCAAATCTGTAGGAATTCTGGCATTGACAGCGCAAGCGTTCAATTGTTCTCCGTTTTGAGTACCATCAAGAAAAAACTCACCACCGGAAATCAAAATGCCTTCTTCCCCACTTGGCGAAATACCCACAGTGGGTCTATCGGTGACAAGCATTGTTCCTCGGTCAAATATCTCCATAAACCTCAAATCTATATCTGCAAAACCTGTGGACTGATTGCCCGAAGCATCGGTGCAACTGAAAACATCAAGTTGTACGCCTTGTTCAGAGGTAAAGGAAGTTGTTCCGGTTGAAAAGTCCACCTCAAAAGTTTGCGTGATATTGTCCAAAGCGGTCTGTCTCAAACTTTGAAATTCTTCGGGAGTCGGAACTTCAGACTGACTTTCATCATCGTCTCTACAGGCGGTTAAAAGTAGAGCAAGCATCAGAAAAGCACATAAAGTGCCGGTCAAATTTTTCATATTTGTATATTTTGTGAGTTAAAAAGGTTGGATAACACAACAATCTCAACGCTTCTTAATTCTGCAACGTCCACTCTCTTGAAAAATTTAACAATTAACGTAGCACAGTCTGTAGACTGTAATTTATTTTTTGCGCAGCAAAAAATGTGGTGCGGTCTAATTGATTTTAAAAAATAAAACGTCCCATTGATTCGCGGCGGGTTAAAACCCACCGCTTTTGTGAATCTAACGTGTGTATCACAAAAGCGCAGGGTTTCAACCCTGCGAGTATGGAACGAATATTTTTTTGAAATCAATCAGACCGCGCTACTTTATAATCTTGGGTCTACCGCTTCACTTTCCAACGCCAATACTCCAAAGACACACTCATGAACTTGTCGCAATGGCACATTTTTTACGAATCTTTCCAATGCTTCAATGCCCAAAGAAAACTCCCGCATCGCCATAGAACGCTTGCGTCCCAAACCGCGTTTTTTTAATCGTTTTAGATTTTGTTCTAATGTATAATCAGCACCGTAAATGATACGCAAATATTCTTTGCCGCGACATTTGATGGCAGGTTGAAGGAGTTTGCCATTTTCATAAGCTAAGAAATCGTAGGGTTTGACCACCATGCCTTCGCCGCCTTTTTCGGTCATATTTACCCACCAATCAATCGCATCATTTATTTCTGTATCATTTTGTAAATCAATAATTTTATAATTAGTTGGAAATAATAATTTTTCATCCGATTCACAAAGATGATGAATGGTTTTCATGTGCCATTCGTGGTTTTTGTCGGTGTGTACTGCACCTTCCGAAGCTAAAATATGAAAGGGCGCAATGCGAATATCATCTATCGAATTAACGGTTTGCGTATAATTTCTATATGAATTTTTATACAAGTCAATGGCTTCATTTCTCATGGAATATTCTTCGAGTAAATTATCGACTTCTAAACCACGTTGTTGAGCGATTTTCAGTGTGTCAATCGTCTCTTTCAATGCTAATGTACCCGACACACCCACGCTTGCGTATTGCTGCGAAATGAGGCTTTGCGCTTTCAAAGTCCAGGGCATAATTTCACAATCCAAAACCACCCAATTTGTGTTGAGTGTTGACCATAAATCGGATTTTTGCATGGCTTCATTCAAGCGAATGAGAATATTTTGATGCAATGCTTCATCTTTGAAAAACGGTCTTCCCGTGCGCGTGTAGCACATGCCCAAAGCTGATTTGACCAAGCCAAAACGCTCCTTTGCCACTTCCTCATTTTTACACAAAACAATCACCGCACGCGAACCCATGTGTTTTTCCTCACAAATAATTTTCTGAATACCTTTTTTCGCATAATAATCAAATGCTTCCGCAGGATGTTCGAGATAATCAGGCAAGGGGCTCGTCTCGGTGGGCGACATTGTAGGGGGCAGGTAAACCATCCACTTAGGATGCACTCCAAAGCGCGTCATCACCTCCAATGCAGCGATAGAATTTTCCTCACGAATATTGATACTTCGCCCCAATTTCGTTTGAATACGTCGCTTGCCTGTTACGTCTGCGATGTCAAGAAGATTGTCATGTTCTTGCTGTGCTGAGAGTTGATTGCCCGATAAATGTAGAGGTTTTACAGGTTCAGCATATACCTTTTTCGCTTCCACGCTGACCAATTCTCGTTCAGGATAACGCAGCGCAGACAGCCGACCACCAAAGACGCAACCTGTGTCAATATTAATCGTATTATTGAGCCATTCAGCATCGGGAATCGGGGTGTGACCATAGACGACCATCGCCTTACCGCGATACTCCGACGCCCAATTATAGCGCACCGGCAAACCAAATTCATCAATCTCGCCCGTTGTTTCACCATACAAACAAAACGAACGCACCGCACCCGACCCGCGCCCCTGCATGTCCTCACGCAAGCCCGCATGGGCAACCACCAACCGCCCGTCATCCAATACGTAATGACTGATTAATTTTCGTAAAAATACTTTGACAGATTCAATAAATTCCTCTGGCTCTTTTTCTAATTGTTCAAGCGTTTGGGCGAGTCCGTGTTTGACTTGTACGTTTCTTCCGTTAAGTTTTTTAAGCAATTTGGCATCGTGATTTCCGGCTACGCAAAAGGCGGTTCCGGCTTCCACCATACTCATCACAAGGCGCAATACATCCGGCGAATTATTCCCTCTATCCACCAAATCGCCAACGAAAATAGCGCGTCTGCCTTCCGGCGGAGTCACCTCGAATGTATCGGCTTTTCTTTGTACAGCATAGCCCAATTTTTCCATTAACTCCACCAATTCATCAAAACAACCATGAATATCACCAATAATATCAAAGGGAGCTTTTTCGTGTTTTTTATTATTCCAAAGCGGTTCTCGCGTAATTTTTACATTTGCAATATCTTCCTCATTATCAAGAATATAAACTTGGCTAAATCCTTCTTTTCGTAAGCGATTAATCGTGCGTTTTAGTGTTTTATATTGACGCGGAATCACATGACCGCCAAAGTCACGGTCGGTACGTTCGGCATGTCGGGCTTTAAGTGTATTCAAAGGTAAATCCAACACAATCGCCACCGGAAGACAGTGATATTGGCGCGCTAAAGCAACGATGGGTTGTCGGGCATGAGGCTGTACATTCGTGGCATCTATGACGGTGAGTTTGCCGCGTTTGAGTCGCTTAGCTACGATATAATTTAATACATCGAAAGCATCTTCGGTAGCATCCATACTGTTTTCATCGTCCGATACTAATGCACGGCAATAATCGGAAGAAATAACCTCCGAAGGCAAGAAATGTTTTTTGGCAAATGTTGATTTTCCCGCGCTACTCGCACCTACGAGCGCGACGTATGAGAGTTCCGGTAATTTTATTTCCATGATGTTTTATTGGTCGGCGGCTATCAGTCCGCAGTCCACCGCTTTAACGTGAAACGAACTCGCGTTGTAGCGGCGGACTGCGGACTGACTAACTGCGGACAAAAATTCCTAATTTTTAGTAAAAACAGCCATTTGAGAAGGCGCACCTACTTCCTCATCAAAATCGCCAATTGGTGTGATATTAAATTGATAATCAAATTGTTCACTCATGCGCATTGCCCATTTTTCAAACTGTTGTCGTGTCCATTCAAAGCGGTGGTCGCTGTGGCGAAAGGCATCTTCATCGAGAAATTCGTATTTGACATTATACTCACCATTCGGCGTGGTGATGATGATGGTTTGAGGTGCGATATATCCGAATAAAATCTGCTCGAAAGCATCCAAACGCTCCTCGTCCATGTGTTCAATGACTTCCACAATTGCGGCTGCATCGTAACCTTTTAATCGAGCATCTTTATACATCAATGAGCCTTGAATGAGCGTAATGCGTTCCTGCTGTCGGGGTGACATTCTATCGTAGTAGAGTTTGCTTTTGGCTTTGAGCAATTCACGATACGATACATCCATACCGAGTATGCGCTCAAATTGGCGTTCCTTGATGAGCATACGTATTAATTTCCCCTCGCCACAACCCAAATCCAAAACCTTTTTCGCGCCGGAAGCTTTGAGTTGTTCCAATGCAGCATTGAGACGGACTTGGTGTAGGCGGACTTTCTTTTCGGGTTCGGGTTGGGCTTCTTCTTGCTCGGCGGCAAGGCGTTCTTCTTCGGGGATGAGTCGCGTCAATGCCGTTTTTGCCAATGAAGAAATATGACCTAAAAAACGCTTTGTGATAAATTCTTTTTCGGGATGATATTGTAGCCAATCGCCTCCTTTACGAATGAGTTTTTCTACTTCGTCTTTTGAGATATAATGATGTTTTTCATTGTCAAAAACAGGAAATAAGACATATAAGTGAGACAGCAAGTCTTTTAAAGTCAGTTGATTAGTGAGTTTGAGAGAAACATATTGACTCATACCCCATTCACTGTGGACTTCATCCAAAGGATGTTGCGTCACTTCAATTTGATAACCAAGCGGTTCAAATATATTCTCTAAAACACCCTCACGCGCCCTTACTTTCAATGCCGGAATCGTCACTTCAAATGGCATAACTTGTTCGACCAATTCGGGGCGGTCTTTACAAGTTCCATTCAATGCAGAAGAAAAGGTTTTGGCAATCGCTACGCTCGTAAATGACGAGGCGGTGTAAGGTCTGTCATTTACGTAATGGTGTAGCATGAGGCTGGTGCTGGGTGTTTTTAGTTTGCGTACCAAGTCAATAGAATCCAATTGGACGAGCAAAGCCACAGTACATCTTTCATTAGTCGCTTCGGGATAAAATACGACCGCATTTCCACCACTTACATCGAAGGTTTGAACCTTGTCAGGATGTTTGTGCAGAAGATAACCCAAGTCCGTTGCAGGTTGATGTGTAGTGCTTATTTTGAGTAACATATTGTCGTGATTTGTTTCGTAGCACGGTGCTTCCAGCCCGTGTTTTACGTATATTTCGGGTTCCCAACGCGGGGCACGGGCTGGAAGCGCCGTGCTACATTCTCCAAGAAACGAATTTTGCCTTATATAAAGTTCGCATAAAGATGGAAAATTATAGAGACATCAGGCTTTTGTTTGGAGAGGTTTTATTATTTTTGATGAAAATAAATTTTACAAAAATAATTATATGAGAATACATTTTACACTAATTACGAATTTCCTTCTACTAATCATTACAGCAAGTATTTATGCTGCTCCCGGCGATACGACGACCGTATATGTACATGACAAAACGGATATGGTTTGGTACGGCGGATATAATGATATGGGCTACTTCCCTGACGGTACAACACAATACAGTAAGATTTTGATGACATATACAATGGGTTGTGCATCAGGTGGTTGTAGTGATTGGGATTATACGACACGTATTGAGGCGATGATTCCTACGGGAACATATGACTCCACAGTAGCAAGCGTTGATACGATTACATTGGATACGACTTGGAATGTATTCGAGGTATATGACCCGTTTGAAATGGCGCGAGTTATCACGCCATACGCGGGGTATATGCGCGAGAGTCAAAACGGTTACACACCCAATTGGGAACATGATTATGTATTTGAAGTGACGGATTTTGTTCATATTTTGAAAGATTCGGTACAGATTCGAGCCTTTTATGAAGGTTGGTCAACGGGCTTTGCGGCATCTCTGCGTTTTGATTTTATTGAAGGCACTCCGCCGCGCGACATCATTAGCATTCAAAATGTATATAAAGGTGGTGGCGGCTATTCGACGGGGGGCTTTGGGTTTGAGGCGAATCAATGGTTTGCCAAGCAAGTCGAAATTCCCGCCAATTCCACTCATCAAAAACTCCGTGTGACGATTAGCGGACATGGTTTTGACAACAGTAATAATTGTGCGGAATTTTGCATCCGAGATTATTTTGTAAATGTGAATGGTGCGGAAGTCGGTACAGGTACAATCTGGCGGGATGATTGCGGTTTCAATCCTATCTATCCGCAAGGTGGTACGTGGGTATATGACCGCGCGAATTGGTGTCCGGGCATGCGTGCTTTTACGCATGAATATGACCTTACGCCTTATCTCACTCCCGGCAATACGGAGGAAATTGACATGGATATGGAGAGTTATTTCTGGGGCGGTACGCAGTCGCCATCTTATGGCTATAGCATCCAATTGGTATCTTATGGTGATAATAATTTTGCGAATGACGCTGCTGTCGTAGACATCATCAATCCAAGTACTGATGACATCCATAAACGCCTTAATCCTTCTTGTGGACAACCTACCATTACCATCCGAAATGAAGGTAGCAATACAATAACTACCGCCGATATTTTATACGGGGTAAATGGCAGTACACTATGTACCTATACTTGGACAGGTAGCCTTGATTTTATGGAAGAAACGGACGTGACACTACCTTCTGTCAATTGGTCTGATTATGATACAGAAAATCGAATTTTCAGTGCAGAAATTGTTAGTATCAATGGTATTTCGGACGAAAACTCTCAAAATAATGCCTTGAAATCTACCTTTGAGATTCCCGAAGATTCTTATCCGTCATCTATCCGAATTCGCATCAATACCAATAATAGAGGTCACGAAACGGGCTATACACTTCGCGATGTGGATGGCAATGTTATTGGTGAACGTGCGACCGGTTCAATGGATAATAATGAGCAATATAATGATGATTTTACTTTGGAGCCGGGTTGTTATGTATTCAGTATCTACGATACGGGTGAGGATGGTCTGCAATGGTGGGCAAATGCTTCGCAAGGTTCGGGTAGTGCTTCCATCGTGCGTGGTGATGTGCCGATTACGGTGTATTCATTTAGGTCGGATTTTGGTTCTGAGGCGCATCATTATTTTACGATTGGTGATTTAGCGGAAATACCGCACAGTGGTAATTGTACTACCGTTTCAACTGAAGATGCAGAACTAACTGATAGCGAATTAATTGTCCAGCCTAATCCGAATACAGGTGAGTTTTCTATTCAATTGAATGATGTGTCAATTCAAAATGCTCAATTGACGATGCATGATATGTTGGGTAAGGTCGTACATCAAGCTGACTTGGGGAATATTAATGGTACTTTCAATCAAAATATTAACCTGCATGATGCTGCGAAAGGTATTTATTTGCTAAGTATTCAGCATGATGAAGGGCAATTGAGTCGAAAAATTATTGTGCAATAATTTTTCGGTAGAGACGCGATTAATCGCGTCTCTACCGGAAATCGTTTGAGAAATAAAATGTGGTTTAATATGCTAAATAAATTTTTCTTTTTCATTGTATTTGTAGCTGCATTTACGAATGATACTAATGCCCAAACCGCGGACAATCTAAAAGAGATAAATGAAGTTTGGTATAAATTTTATCAAGCCTTCGACTCATTAGATTACGAACTGATGGCAGAAATTCATTCTAAAGATGTGATACGAATCGCGGGTGGCAGCAGGATTTCTGATTACGAAACTTACATCAATAATTACAAACGCAGATTTGAGGAGAAAAAGAAAAAGGGAGAAACAAACGAGATTTCACTTCGATTTTTTGAACGAATAAATAACGATTCCATAGCCAGTGAAAGAGGAATTTATAAGTTGGTGAGAAATAAAAATCGAGATGATGAAAAAGCCTATTATGGTCAATTTCATGTTATATTCAAGAAAGAAAATGGTACGTGGAAAATATTTATGGATTACGATTCTAATGAAGGGAATACTATTGGAGAAGAGGCTTATCTCAAAGCTCATGGAATAGAGGAGATAGATAAATTTGTGCCGGAATAACAGACTAAAACCGTATGCTAACAAGAAAAACTATGCCTAAATTATTTGCGTTTATAACATTGACATTCCACGCTTCTCTTTGCTTTTGTCAAGCAAATACAGATTTATTAATTGACAAAATAACAGAATACTTAGATGACAAACATATACCCGGTGCGATGATTAGCGTGGTGACATCTGATAGCATTTTGTTTGTTGGAGGACTTGGTTTTGCAGACATTGATAAAAAAGAAAAAGTAACGGATGAACACCTATTCAGACAAGGTTCGGTATCTAAATCATTGGCTGCCTTGGGCATCTTAAAATTACTCCAAGAACAGCAAAAATACAGTCTTGACAGTCCGATAAAAGACATTGATGCCAACATCCCTTTTACCAATAAATGGGTAACAGAAACTCCGGTTACGGTAGCACATTTATTGGAACACACCAGTGGATTTGATGATTTTCATCTGCACGCGATTTATAATAAAAAAGATACTATTCCGCCGTCTATGTTTGAAATGGTCGCTGTCCATAAAAATTCCCTGACATCAAGATGGAAACCGGGCGTCAGAAAATCTTACTCAAATCCTAATTATATTGTCGTTGGACATCTATTGGAACGACTCTCCGGGCGTGCCTACCACGCGTATTTATACGACGATATTTTGCTTCCGATAGGAATGAAATCATCAGGTTTCTATTTTAAAGAACCCAAAAACCAAAAAATGACTCAAGGCTACCGATACAATGGGCAAACGCATTTGCCTATTTCGTTTACATCAATAACCGGCGGTCCGGCAGGCGAACTGTGTGCAAATGCCGAAGATATGGCTGCTTTCTTGCAGTTTATGCTAAATAGAAAAACTAAAAATGGAGATTCTTTGCCCTTTTCTAAGGAAATATTTGAGAGAATTGAAAATGCGGAAACGACAATAGTTGCGGAAAAAGGACTGCCTTTTGGATACGGTTTGGGCAATTATTCGGTATGGAAAAATGGCTATCTTTTTCATGGGCATGGTGGGGGAATTGACGGTTTTAGTTCAAGATATGTCTATTCGAGAGTGGCAGATATTGGCGTTGCCGTTGCCATCAACCGGGAAGGTAATGCGACAGCTATCGTGAACGAAATTCTGAATCTGCTTTTAGGCATTCAAAATGAGGCACTGTCAGACAGAGTAACCCAAAAAATCCCCAATGAGATAAGCACACGCTATAGTGGATTTTATGAATTTAAAAGCCCACGCAACGAACTCTTTTCATTTACAGACAAAATGCTGGCGGGTTTGATACTTGATTTTGACGAAAATAAATTGGTCACAAAAAGCATCTTGGGTAAGGTGCGTGACACGTTATATTATGCAGGTGACAATAAGTTTTACAAAAATTATGAGGGCGTTCCATCGTGTATGCTCTTTGAAACCGAAGAAGGAAATGCAGGCTTTTGGATAAATGAAAATTATACCGAAAAGGAGTCACGAGCAAAGCGGTTGATTATTTTCTTCGGAGTGCTCGTCTCATTTTTAGTATGCCTGTCATTTCTAATTTATGGCTTTATATGGCTGATTGTCAGGCTATTTTCCAAAACTAAAAAACCTATCCTAAATCACTTAATTTTGTTTGGCGCGAGCACATGCCTTGTTTTGATATTTGTGGGATTTGGATTAACTATGGCGAACATCTCAAGTGCTGATAAAATCAATTTTGGCTCTGCATTGCTGTATTTAAGTTCGTGGGGATTGGTTATTTTTGCAATTGCCTCGATTTACAGATGTTTCAAACTTCAAGGAAATAAAGGCTTTAAATTTTATTACATCCTGACTTCAATTGCATTACTCATTCTTTCTGTATATTTATGGAATAATGGCTTTATTGGATTAAAACTGTGGAGTTATTGAAACATACTATATGGCACCAAATTTGAAAAACATAAAATGTCAGGTTTTGCAAAAAACACTGACATTTTGTTCATAATATTCAACTGAAATATTGATAGATTTCCCGACACTTACACACACTCAAAAAACAACTTTCTTTCCTACTGACCTTGCGCTTTTTAAGCGACAGGCACTTCTTTGGGCAAATCATTTTGATACCGTTTGTTATTTAGATTCTAATGAATATCAGCATGATAAGTACTCGACTTGTGAGGGACTGGTTGCTGTCGGTGCAGCGCGTGAGTTGACTGTCGCGCATACAGATGAAGGGGCTTTTGAACAATTGAAAGACTTAGTGGATGCACGCAAAAGTTGGCTATTCGGTTTTATGACTTATGACCTTAAAAATGATATTGAACGACTTGAATCCCATAATTTTGACGGTATCAAGATGCCTGTTTTACATTTTTTTGAGCCGAAATATGTCATTCAAATTTATGATGAAAAGGTAGTCATTCATTCACAAGAAAATGATAGCGAATTTGTTTTTCATCAAATACAAAATACCCGCGTTGATATTGATTTAAATGCAACAACAAACATTGCCGTACAACCGCGTATTCCGAAAAATAAGTATTTAAATATTGTCGAAAAAATTCGCCAACACATCATTGAAGGAGATTTGTATGAGATGAATTTCTGTCAGGAATTTTTCGCAGAAAATACGGAGATAGAACCGCTCGCCTTGTTTTTACGACTGAATGAATTGGCGAAAGCACCCTTTTCATCATTTTACAAAAAAAATAATCAATACTTACTCTGCACCAGCCCCGAACGCTTTCTCAAAAAGCAAGGACAACAACTCATTTCCCAACCCATAAAAGGCACAATCAAACGCGGAAATACCGTTACCGAAGATACCAAATTACAATCTACTCTTCGCCAGAGTGTGAAAGACCGCGCCGAAAATGTAATGATAGTCGATTTGGTACGAAATGACCTCACACGCAGCAGCGAAACGGGCACGATTCGGGTGGAAGAACTGTTTGGTGTGTATCCTTTTGAGCAGGTCAATCACATGATTTCGACGATTACATCGACCTTGCGTGAGGACATACACGCGGTGGATGCGATACGCCACGCCTTCCCAATGGGTAGCATGACCGGTGCACCAAAAGTGATGAGTATGCAGCTCATCGAACAGTACGAACAAACACGACGTGGCTTGTATTCGGGGGCGGTGGGTTACTTTACGCCGGATGGTGATTTCGATTTTAATGTAGTGATTCGCAGTATGTTGTATAATGCGAGTTCAAGATATTTGTCCTTTCAAGTGGGTGGCGCGATTGTGTATGATTCTGTGCCGGAACGCGAGTATGAGGAGTGTTTATTGAAGGCGAAGGCTATGCTTGAGACGATTTCATCACAAAAGCACAGGGTTTAAACCCTGTGCTTTTGTGATGAAAGGTTTTTTTAATATATCTTATCTGGCAATCTCTCCGCAATAATCTTCAAGACCGATACATTGTGTGGCATACCGAGGTGGCTGCTTACGGCTTCTTCATTTCTATGCAATTTATCTTCCATTTCGCACATACAATCCTGCCAACGTACTATGCCGTCGGTCTTTGAATAAATGGAAGTCGTCAAAACGGGTGTTGGTTCGGATGCTCTATCTATCAATTCCCTATCCCAAATATCTTCAACTTTGCCCTTTAGTAAATTCAATATCCAGACAACATTATTTGGGTTTTCAACGCCACCAAATGGTGAGCCTGTGGTGATGATTTGACGTATTTTGTCTGGTTTGCGCTTGGCTAATTCACGGGCATACAAACCACCCAAACTCCAACCAACAACACTAATTTTATCTTGATGTTTTTCGTACAAAGTATCTACTTTTTGAACTAAGGCTTCAAGGTCTTCGGGATTCGCCATGTTAATACCTAAGCCCCATTTATAAGGCGTATATCCCAGTCGCGTCAGAAATCTTCGCATAGGCAGCATCAACATATCAACCCCAAACAAACCCGGAATCACCAATACGGCATGTCCGTCACCTGTGCGCTCAGGCACATATTCTCCACGAAATCTAATAGACTGCACTAACTCCCATATCACCCGAACTCCTTCTGTTGCAAAGAGGAATAAGGATGGCCTTTTTATTTTTTCACTCATCTTTTTTTAGAATACCAAACAGCATTTTCGTAAAAGTAGCGTGGTCTGTAGACCGCACCCATTTTTTACTTTGCAAAAAATAAATCACGGTCTACAGACCGTGCTACATATTATTTATCAACCCGGTTCCGCTTCCGAGCCACTCTC
>JAHDEO010000178.1 GCA_020628725.1 Saprospiraceae bacterium | reverse complement strand
CCGGACAACCTTACAGCATTGCTCCATGGAACTATGCAGGAACAGAAGGCGCAGGTTGGACTGATGCCGATTACACGGGAGATGAGACAGACTGGGTTTTGGTTTCTTTCCGAACAGATATTGCAAAAAGTACAGAGGTGGGAATGACCGCAGGTTTGTTGATGAGAGACGGTAGCATTGACTTCCCTGACCGTTGCGCTTTACTTTCTACGGTAGCAAGTCCGCTGTATATTGTCGTAGAACATCGCAATCATATTGGCATCATGACGCCACAACCTGTGGATGTGCTTGGCAGCACGATTACCTATGATTTCCGCTTGGGAGATAGCTACCGCGACCAAACAAGTTTTGGACAAAAACAACTTCCAACAGGTGAATGGACCATGTTCGCAGGAGATGCCGACCAATCCGATTTTCCAAGTTTCGATATTAAAGGAACAGACAAAACCATCTGGTTTGATAATAACGGTATTTTCGATTATTACTTCTCACCGGATTTCAATTTAGATGGAGATATTAATGGGCAAGATAAGTCGCTTTGGTTTGAGAATAATGGTATTTCATCAAGAGTACCGAAATAGTTTTTAGTAAGATGAACATGAAGCAAAAAATATTGATACTGTTTGTAGGATTATTTTGGTTAAATATTCAAAGCATAAAAGCGCAGTGTAATGGAGCAGATTTGGATAGCGACCAAGATGGTATATGTGATTTACTGGATAAAGATGACGATAATGATGGCATTCCTGACGAAGCGGAGACGATTTGCAGTGTCGTATTATCGGATTTGAATTTTTATGGCAATGCTATAAATAACATCAAGGATGACACAATTTTCCTTAATGCAGGTGGATGGCGAACTTCTTATTCCACAGAGACATTCAGCCTGCCGATTCATTTTGAATTTAAATGCAATATTCTTAGAAATAAAATGATAGGCTTGCTGCCGTCCGGCGGCGCAGAAACCTTAACGAATTGGAATGATGCTGCATATAAAATTTACACAAATCGTAATTCAGTTATCTATGGTAAATTAGCGAACGCATGGACATTTCAAATGAAAGAAGGTATCCATAACCAAATCATTGAAATGGACGCGGATATTAGCGGTAATTTAATCGTCAAGATTGCCGGAGAGGTAATACACACCGGCACAATGCCTGCAACTGACTATCGCTTGGCAATTTCAAGTAACGAAGGAGGCAATATTAACAATATTATACTAACTCATGGTCAATCACCATGCGTGGTGCAAGATATTGATACTGATGGTGACAACATTCCCAATCGCCTTGACTTGGATAGTGATGGTGATAATTGCGTAGATGCTTACGAAGGAGCAGCCGGTTTTGATTTGAATGATATGAACGGCACAGGTAGGCTACTTGGCGGGGTCAATACCAATGCAGGAAGTCCCGCTTATGGCGTTCCATTATCTGCGGGCAATGGGCAAGGTGTAGGAAGTAGTACACATTTTTACAGCATCGTACCTGATACAAGGGAATGTCTTTGCATTGCCTCAAATAATCCTACGGATAGTGATAATGACGGCGTATGCGATACGGCGGATGTTTGCAGTGTTATTTCGGATGCCTTGATTGGTACGCCTTGCGACGATGGAGATAACTGCACAACCAATGATGTTTGGACGAGCAACTGTGAATGTGAGGGCATTCCTGCCGATGCAGACGGCGATACCATCTGTGATATCTTTGATACTTGTCCCGATTTTGATAATGCCATTGATATAGATGATGACGGAATTCCTTATTGTGAAGACAATTGCATAGATGTCAATGAAAATGATATTTGTGATAATGTGGATAATGCACCAATAGGCGAATCACTTGAACTTTACTTTAGTCATCAGCGCGGATTTTACAACAATCCATTCCAACTCCAAATCATTGCGAATCACCCTAATGCCATCATAAAATATTCAACAACAAATGTGACAATACCCGCCACTGATGCCGGAACAGTTTACAGTCAACCCATTCCCGTGACTATTCCCAATGACGGTGTATTTGTCGTAAAAGCAATGGCATACACCGCTACGGATACTACTGTCATACAAACTCACAGTTATGTATTTCTCAATAATGTGTATGTACACAATGATGAATTTGCTGCCGCGAATAATGACGCGCATCTCGGACCAAAATTGAGACAAGGTTTCACAGATGTGCCTACCGTATCTATTTTTGTGGACAATGATTTGACAATAGATGGTATAGAAGACCAAAAAATATCCATAGAATGGCTGTATCCCGATAATCTGCCGGATGAAGGTCCGAATCATCAAGTGGATGCGGGTATCAGATATTCCTCCGGTGGAGTAAATGGCGCATTTCCCAAAAGAAGCCTCAAAATATATTTCAGAACCGAACACGGATATTCAAAACTAAAATACCCTTTATTTGAAAAATACAAATACGGCATCGAACCCACCGAAAAATTCGACAGGCTTTATTTAAGAAACGGCTCTCATGATTCTTCTATCATGGGACCTTATAATCAAGGGCAAGCCGGCACTTATGTCAAACAGCGATTTTCGCAAGATTGTCAATTGGAAATGGGCAATATTGCACCGCATGGCAGATTCGTACAGGTCTTTCTCAATGGTACTTACTACGGAATGTTTCACATGCACGAGCGTCCTACACGCGGGTTTATGGAAGAATATACAGGCGGCGACGGTGACCAATACGATGCCATAAAACAAGGCGCACCCTCAAGCGGAACGATAGACCAATACAATGAAATGGTCAGTAATTCAAGCAATTACAATCTCATCAAAGCATACATGAATGTACAGAGTTTTATGGATTTTTTGTTAGTCATGTTTTACAGTGTCAATATTGACTACGGCACCAGTAAAAACTGGCGTGCGGCAGGTCCTTCTGAACTAAATACGCCCGAAGATGCAAAATGGCATTTCTTCTGTTGGGATACGGACACCTCTCTAAATTGGTATAGACAAGGGCTCGTCATGTCACCCAATGCAGCCTATGGTGTGGGAAAAAGTCCCGGCGATATGTATAATAATCTGCGTGATGATTTAGAGTTCAAATTTGATTTTGCGGATAGAATACAATGCAATTTTTACGATGACGGACCCTTGACCAAAACAAACATGCAAGAGCGATTTCAGAAACGAATAGACGAAATTCAAAACGCCGTTGTCGCAGAACATATCCGTTGGACAGATGCAAGCACCTATCAGGATAAATGGCGGTATAATGTCCCGTTTGCCCAGGAATTTATTGATTTAAGACAGGAATTTTTCCTCGATACTATGGTCAATTCCGACATGTATCCGCTTACCAATCCCGTAGAATTTAGCCAAGACGGAGGAGAATTTGCCCTCAACTCACCCCTCACACTTACACACTCCAATCCGACCGGAACAATTTATTACACCACCAACGGCGAAGACCCCCGATTGCCCGGTGGCGCGGTCAATCCTAATGCGACGGTTTACAACGGAACCATCTCGCTTCCTGCCGGAACCTATGACATCATCGCCCGTGTACACAATCCCTCACAAGCCAAAGCCATCGACCAATGGTCAGCCGCTTGTCCGAAGCGTTTTTATGTTGATATGTCATATGGAGATATTGTGATTAATGAAATCATGTATCATCCTGACAGCATCTGTCCGGCAACAGATTCGACGGAGTTGGACTACATCGAAATCATCAATACAGGCACAAAAGCCATTGACCTCGCAGACTGCGAATTTACCGATGGTATCGACTTTTACTTTCCAAAACCAACAGTCATGCAACCCGGCGACTTGCTTGTATTGGCAGAAGACAGCGACGATTTTCAGGCAGAATATGGCTTCGCGCCTTTCGGTCAATACAAAGGCGGACTCAGCAACGACGGCGAAAGAATCGAAATCCTCGACCCCTTCGGCAGAACCATTGACTCGCTTATTTACAACGACAAACACCCGTGGGACGAAGACCCCGATGGTGAAGGACCATCCCTTGAATTGCTCCATCCTACACTCGATAATGCTGACCCGATTAGTTGGTTTCGTTCTGACAATTCCTGTGGTACGCCCGGTCAGCCTAATGGTCGCACCTGTGCCAATGCCGCCCCATCCATTGTCATAAATGAAATTAATTATAATTCAAATAATGGCATAACCGACCCCGGTGATTGGGTCGAACTTTACAATCCAAATCCCACACCTGTCGATATATCTGATTGGACTTTTTATGATAATAATAATGAATTTATTTTCCCTTCGGGAACAACTATCGGCGCAGGTGGATTTTTGGTTTTAGTGGAAAATGCAAGCATGTTTACCACCATATTTTCTCATTTAAATGCTAATCAATATATCGGAGATTTCACTTTTGGATTGAGTAATAAAGGTGAGCGTGTTTCACTTTTCGATGAGAATAAATGTCTCTCAGATTATGTTGTTTATAATGACAAATTACCCTGGGATACCATACCTGATGGTAATGGTCCGACACTTTCATTAATCACGTCAAATTCCGACAATTCCTTATCACAATCATGGGAAGCCTCCTCCAATATCAACTCTGCCTACGGCACACCGGGGCGCGCGAATGAACCTTGTTTGGAAAATACAATTTTGTTACCAAGTCCTATTTGTGCCGAATTTCCTGCCGAAATAAAAGTCGATTCGACGTATAGTGATATGGAATTTACATGGTTCGCATCGGGCGCAACACCACCGAATTTTGCAGTAGATTCAGAGACACTCACATGGAATAATCCGGGCAATTATAATTTGCAATTAATCACCAAATACTTTGAATGTACCAAAGTTTACACCCAACCGATTACGGTAGAGAGTTGCAATGCAATTCCCAATATTATTAATGATAATTTTATTATAAATGAAGATAATACATTGTCAAATAATGTATTAATCAACGATAGCGACCCTGACAATCATAGCCTGATTTTCAACACCACACCTCAAACGAATGTCTCCAATGGCACACTCATTCTCAATGCTGATGGAACATTCGATTATACGCCTAATCCAAATTTTCATGGTACAGACAGCTTCACCTATGAAGTCTGCGATGATGCCGAAACCCTCGTCACAACAAATACGCCACAGACCTTCGTAACTCAAGTAGCATCCGGCATAGACGATGTAGAGGAACTTTCGACAGACGGCTCAATTAATGTAGGTAGCGGCGATTTAGATTTATTGGAAGATCCGCCTGCCACTTTCTCCGCCGTCGGTATCCGCATGATAAATATCACCATACCACAAGGCTCAATAGTCACAAGTGCCTACTTAGAATTTGTCGCTGACGAATCGCAAAGCATAGCGACTTCGATAAACATTAGTGCAGAAGCAACGAGCAATGCCCCTGCCATCGCCGCAACAGCTTATAGTGTCAGCTCCAAACCACGTACAAACGCGACGGCTTCATGGACAAATGTAGAAGCATGGACACAAGGTAATACCTATCAAAGCGACGACATCAGTCCCGTCGTACAAGAAATCGTAAATCGTAATGATTGGGCAAGCGGCAATGCTATGACGTTCATTTTGGAAGGAACAGGCACACGCACCGCAGAATCGGCAGAAGGGGCTGTACCGCCAAAGTTATTCATCAATTATCTGGCAACTAACTTGACTCCCACAGATATATCACGCTGCAATACGGCAGTGGTTACAATTGACATTTTGCCCGAAAATGATGCACCTCAAGCGATGAATGACACTGCCACCACCACCGAAGACTCACCAAAAACAGGTAATCTTATTAGCAATGATAGTGATGTTGATAATGATAATTTGACGGTCAATATCACCCCAATTGTACCGCCTCAAAACGGTTCGGTTTTCTTTTTGGCAAGCGGCTTTTACTCCTATACACCCAATGCAAATTTCTTTGGTACCGATACCTTTGAATATGAAATTTGTGATAATGGAAGCCCCGTTTTGTGTGATAGAGCAAGTGTGACGATTGATGTAATCCCTGTGAATGATGCACCTACACCTATGCCTGATACTTTGTCTGTATTTGCCAATACTACACTTCAGAGTAATGTCCTGTTGAATGATGTAGACATAGAAAATGACGGACTGGCAGCAACAACTATTCCCGTCGTTGCCCCTTCAAATGGTGCGCTCATCATCCAATCAAACGGCAATATTGACTACACACCCAATCCGAATTATATTGGCATGGATAGCTTTACTTATGAAGTGTGCGACGATGGTTCGCCTTCACTTTGCAATACGGAAACCGTAACCATTATCATTGAGCCGGATTGTGTGAATATTGAATTGTATGCATGGCTTGAAGGAAGTTACAATGCTACTTTAGGTGAAATGACAACGACACTTTCTACATCCAGAAAACTCTTACCGGGACAAACACCGACCAGCCCTCTCGCTATTCCCACACCAGCCGGACAACCCTATCATGTCGCTCCGTGGAACTATTCTGGTACAGAGGGTACGAGTTGGACAGATGCCGATTATACAGGTGACGAAACGGATTGGATATTGGTTTCTTTCAGGACGGATATTCAAAAAAGTACTGAGGTGGGAATGACGGCAGGTTTATTGAAAAAAGACGGTAGTATTGACTTTCCTGACCGATGTGCTTTGCTTTCTACGGTCACAAGTCCGCTTTATATTGTTTTGGAACATCGCAATCACATCGGTATTATGACTCCACAACCTGTAGATATGATTGGCAGTATATTGACTTATGATTTTCGTTCGGGAGATAGCTACCGCGACCAGACGAGCTTCGGACAAAAACAACTTCCAACGGGTGAGTGGGTGATGTTTGCAGGAGATGCTGACCAAACTGATTTTCCAAGTTTTGATATAAAAGGAACAGACAAAACCATCTGGTTTGAGAATAACGGAATTTTCGATTATTACTTTTCGCCGGATTTTAATTTGGATGGAGATATTAACGGGCAGGATAAGTCGCTATGGTTTGAAAATAATGGGATTTCATCCAGAGTACCGAAATAAGAACCGAGGAATAAAGTCTAATTATAAGTAAGGTTTTAAAACCATAATTGGCTTGACTATTTTTGTGTAAAAACATCAACTTAAGGTGTTTTTAATTAATAAGTAATAAATAATTTTAATAATTATTTTTATAAAATATTCCTGTTTAAAATAATATAAACAAACCTTATTGTCAACACCTTTTGAATCTATTTCATTATTTTTTTCGTCTATATTTGTATAAACAAACTTGCCTTTAAATCTACGAGAGCAGAACCTTCAAACTATAAGCGATCTCCCATTCCACTATTATTTAGAAAATAGCGGCAGTCTATCAATAGTACTGGCGTAACAAGCGATTCAACAGAAAAGATACGCGCTAAAGTTTCGGGTATTTGCGGAAAATCGCTTTATATATTCATCATCTATCATGAGAGCAATGAAGCAGACAAGATTTATTTTTTTACAAATAATTTCATTATTTTTATTAATAAATAATTCATATTCACAATTATACATCAACGAAGTCATCCCTACAAATGACGCCGTATTAGCGGATAATGTTGGTGAATATGATGACATCATCGAAATATACAACGCAGGAGCAAGCGCAGTCAACCTTGCCGGATATTATCTTTCGGACGATGCGGACAATCCTACTCAATGGCAAATTCCCGCTACCAATGCGGCGTTGACTACTGTTCCCGCAGGTGGTTACCTGATTTTTTGGGCAGATAATGAAACAGGACAAGGCGCGAATCACTTAAATTTCAAATTAAGCGGCAGCGGAGAAAGCGTAGTATTGACCGCCCCCGATGAAGTAACGACGGTGGATGCCATCACCTTTCCAACCGTCACGACAGATCACGGCTTTGGACGCTTACCCGATGGTAGCGCGACGCTATCCGAACTCGTACCCGCAACCCCTAACGCAACAAATGACAATAGCCAACCACAAGTTGCTGCGCCGATTATCTCACCGCCTACGGGCAAATACACAGGTACGCAAACAGCAAGCATCAGTGCAGAAACGGGTAGTACAATTTACTACACGACGGATGGAAGTTTACCTACGATAGCCAGCAATTTATACACTGGGGCTTTCCCCATTGATACTTCACAAAATATACGCGCCATAGCCATAAAACCGGGCATGGTCGATAGCCAAATAGCCCATACCGCTTACATTTTCGATGCCACTACGACATTACCCATCGTTCATCTTACGATTGACCCGTTTTATTTATATGATGATAGTTTGGGCTTTTATGTTATTGGCACAAATGGTGTCCCCGGACCTTGCCATAATGACCCAAGAAACTGGTCGCAACTAGACTGGGAATACCCGGCTAATGTGACACTGTACGAAGAAGATGGTTCGGTAGGATTTAGCGAAGGTTGCGGATTATCTATTTCAGGAGCTTGCAGTCGCAACGCCGCTAAGAAGTCTTTTAATGTTTCTTTCAAAAGCGAATATGGTATCAGCAAACTGGAAAATTATCAGATGTTTGAAAGCAAGGAGGAAACGACGTGGGATGGTTTCAAGTTGCGTTCCGGTGGTAATTTCCAGACAAAATATCGGTCATTAGATGCGACGGTACAACGCCTCATTGAGAACGAAATAGACATTGACCATCAATCTTCTCGTCCGGCGGCGGTGTATGTTAATGGTCAATATTGGGGCTTATACAGCATACGCGACAGGATGAACGCCGGCTATGTAAAAACACATCATCCGAAAGTAGATGACGATAATCTTGATTTAATCAAATTGCCGCGTGCAGGTGGTATCTGGCATTGGATATATGAAAAGGTATCAGAAGGAGACAATATTGCTTATTATCAATTGGATGATTTCATGAGCAATAACTCTCTTGCTGACCCTACCAACTACGAGTATGTCAGTTCGCAAATTGATATGGATGCATTCCTCAATTACTTCATTGTCAATATCTATTATAATAACGCAGATTGGCCCGGCAACAACCTCAAGACATGGCGCGAACGCACCCCTGATGGCAAGTGGCGTTGGATGATGTTTGACCTTGATTTTCTACTATCAAATGGAGGAGCTACGAATCAATGGCTCTTAGACCAGATAATGAACAGCGTTGATAACTCCGCCAGACAACGCAATCCGGTCGCTTGCAACACTTTCCGGCAGCTCATGGAAAACCCCGATTTCAAAGCCGAATACATTCAACGCACCAATACCTACATCAATACGTTGTGGGACACCTTGCGCGTAAAGCCAATTTACGACGAAATGAAAAACATCATGCGTCCCGAAATTCAAGCGGATTATAACCGTTGGGGCGGTTGGGATTCCTTGACTTGGGATACCAATTTTGATTTGATTTACGATTATTTTGTCCAACGCCCGGAGTATGCACGAACGATGATTGATACCGTTTTGGGTGTAGGAGAAAGGATTGACCTCACTTTCAATTTTGATGCTGCTTCCAACGGAGTTGTCGCAATGCATAGTAATTATTTCGACCTGCCATTCAATCATACAGGCATCTATCATCCTAATGTTCCTATCGAAATTCATGCAGTTCCCAATCCGGGTTATCGCTTTGCATATTGGCAAGAAACAGGCAATACTAACGCGACTTTATACCAATCATTTACCTCAAATACAACACTTACACCCGTGTTTGAACCCGCAATTGATGTCGTGATTAACGAGATTCATTATCATCCTACCGATACGATTAATGAAAAAGAATTTATAGAAATATATAATCCCGACAGCAAAGCATGGGATTTGAGTGGCTATGAATTTTCGGAAGGTATTTGTTTTAAATTCCCTAAAGGAACAAGTATTGCAGCAGGCGAATACATCATTATCGCAGCGGATGCTACGCAGTATTTAGGCAATGGCTATCAAGTTTTTCAGTGGGAAAGTAGCAAGCTCGATAATGACGGCGAAGACCTCTGGCTAAATAATCCTGTCGATACACCGATTGATACGATTTGTTATAATGATGGTATTCCTTGGGCTTTATTGGCAGATGGTTTTGGAGCTTCTTTGGAATTGGATTACCCACTTCCGGCGGATAATATCAACCCGGAAGATTGGCATGCTTCCGCCCCCGCAGGAGGTACACCGGGCGCACAAAATTCCACGCCATGTGTTACTCCAACAGAGCAAATCATTATCAATGAAATCAATTATAATGGGCTTAATTCACCGGATCCGGAGGATTGGGTAGAGCTACACAATCCGGGCGCGATAGATGTTGATGTCTCAGATTGGACATTCCGCGACAGCGGCAATACCTTCACCTTACCAACGGGAACGGTGATTGAGGCAGGTGATTTTCTGGTATTGACGAGAGACGCAGCGGCATTTGGTGTACTGTTTCCTCATTTGGCTAATGGTGCAGATTACATTGGTGATTTTGTATTTAGTCTGAGCAATAGCGGTGAGCGCGTGAGCATTTTCAACGACAATCAATGCCTTGTCGATGAATTGACTTTTAATGACAATATGCCCTGGGACACCATTCCTGATGGCAACGGTCCCACGCTTTCTTTGATTACACCAAGTTCCGACAATACCTTGCCACAATCATGGGAAGCCTCCTCCAACATTGACTCCCCATATGGCACACCCGGACGTGCAAATACGCCCTGTTTGGAAAACGTTATCATGATCCCGAACTTAGTCTGTGCGGGATTTCCAACTACGGTAGAAGTGGATTCGGCGTATAACGAAATGGATTTTACATGGTTTGCATCGGGAGCTACGCCGGTAACTTTTACGGTAGATTCAACGACAGCAATTTGGAATAATGCGGGTACGTATAACCTTCAATTAATTACCAAATATTATGAGTGTACGAAAGTTTACACCCAATCGGTAACAGTTGAAGATTGCAATACAATTCCCAATATCATTGATGATAATTTTGCGGTAAATGAAGATAATTTATTGTCAAATAATGTATTAACAAACGACAACGACCCTAATAATGACAACCTGACGGTAAATACCATCCCACAAAGCAATGTCTCCAACGGTACACTCACGCTGAACCCGGACGGTACATTTGACTACACGCCAAATCCGGATTTTTACGGTACAGATAGCTTCACTTATGAAGTTTGTGACGATGCTACTTTCCCAATCGTAACTCCCGGCAGCTTTATGACACAAGTCGCATCAAGCGGCGATGATGTGGAGGAACTCTCTACGGATGGCTCTATCGACGTAAATAGTAGCGACTTAGATTTACTGGAGGACAACCCTAATATATTTGCTGCCGTTGGGATTCGCATGACAAATATCACCATACCACAAGGCGCAACGATTACAGGCGCGTATTTAGAGTTTGTCGCTGATGAGGCACAAAGCGTAGCGACTTCCATGACCATTAGCGCGGAAGCCATAGGCAATGCGTTGCCAATTTCTACGATACCATATAGCATCACTTCAAAAACACCTACAAGCGCAACAACATCATGGGCAAACCTTCCCGCATGGACGATAGGCAACATCTATCAAAGTGCAGATATTAGTTCTGTTGTACAAGAAATTATCAATCGCGGAGATTGGGCAAGCGGCAATGCGATGACCTTCATTTTGCAAGGAACGGGAACACGTACCGCAGAGTCATTTGACGGCACTGTACCGCCAAAATTATTTATCAATTATGAAGTAACTGACCCAATTCCTGCCAACGTATCGCTCTGCGATACTGCCGTAGTTATGATTAATGTTGCGCCGGAAAATGATGCGCCCCTTGCCGTAAATGACAACATCACCACCACAGAAGACAGTTCGAAAACAGGCAATGCCATCAGTAATGACAGCGATATTGACGGCGATAATTTGGCAGTAAATATCACCCCAATAACACCGCCTCAAAATGGCTCGGTCTTCCTTTTAGCAGGCGGTTCTTACTCGTACACACCCAATCCTGATTTTTACGGTACAGACACTTTTGAATATGAAATTTGTGATGATGGAAGTCCTATTATGTGCGATACGGCGAGCATTACGGTTGATGTAACGCCTGTGAATGATGCACCTATGCCCGCGCCCGATACCTTATCTATGTTTGCCAATTCTTCACTTCAAGATAATATTTTATTGAATGATACAGACATAGAAAATGATGGACTGATAGCAACGACTACCCCGGTAGTCGCGCCTTCAAATGGTACGCTTATCATCCAACCTAATGGTAATATCGACTACACGCCTAATCCAAGTTTTGTGGGTACAGATAGCTTCACTTACGAAGTCTGTGATGATGGCTCACCTTCAATGTGCAATACCGTTTCGGTAGAAATCATCATCGAACCGGATTGTGTAGATATTGAATTGCACGCTTGGTTGGAAGGAGCTTTCGACCCCGTACTCGGCGAGATGCGTAATACACTTGTTGCCACACGAAAATTATTGCCCGGACAAACGCCTGCCAGTGCACTGGCTACCCCGACACCTGCCGGACAACCATATAGCATTGCTCCGTGGAACTATGCAGGCACAGACGGCGCAGGCTGGACAGACGCCGATTATACAGGTGATGAAACCGATTGGGTTTTGGTTTCATTCCGAACAGATATAGCAAAAAGTACAGAGGTAGGAATGACCGCAGCTTTGCTCATGAAAGATGGTAGTATCGACTTTCCCGACCGTTGTGCATTGACTTCTACGGTAGCAAGTCCGCTTTATATTGTCTTGGAACATCGTAATCATATCGGTGTGATGACACCTCAGCCTATAGATTTGATAAACAGCACCTTGACCTACGATTTCCGTTTATCGGATAGCTATCGCGACCAAACGAGTTTTGGACAAAAGCAACTCCCAACAGGGGAATGGAGTCTATTTGCAGGAGATGCCGACCAATCCGATTTCCCAAGTTTTGATATTAAAGGAACGGATAAGACGATTTGGTTTGATAATAACGGTATTTTCGATTATTACTTCTCGCCTGATTTTAATTTAGATGGAGACATCAATGGACAAGATAAGTCATTATGGTTTGATAATAATGG